>JBOHQB010000353.1:0-9614 GCA_050731995.1 Candidatus Rokuibacteriota bacterium | reverse complement strand
TGTGATCCTCGTGCAGCGCGTCGTAGAGGCGCGCGATCATCCGGGCGCAGTTCTGGAACGCCGGATGCGCGGTGATGTTCTTCACGCGCTCCCCGTAGATCCAGACCTCGCGGTCGTCGTCGAGGCTGTCGAGGAACTCCTTGCCGGTGTATGGAAGCGTCATGTCGTACCCCCTCAGGCGGGCATTGTGCGTTGCGTGAGCCGCCAGGACAACACGAGCGCCGCAGCGAGGAAGAGCGCGGCGAGCAGCAGCGCCGCGCCGGGCAGGTGCCAGTCGTGGTGCGCGACGAACCAGGCGAAGGTCTGGCTGAAGATCCCCGGACCGAGCAGGAACGCGATGCCGCGCAGGCTGCCGAGCGCGCCCTGGAGCTGCCCCTGCTCGGAGGGCCCGACGCGCACCGTCATCAACCCTTGCAGCGCCGGGTTTGCGAACCCCCAGAGGGCGAACACCGGGATGCCGAGCCAGTAGACGAGGCTGGTCGGCGCCAATCCCAGGATCGCGAACCCGGCGGCGCCGAAGAAGAGGCCGGCGAGCAGCGCGCGCCGCTCGCCGAAGCGTTTGACGGCGGGCCTGACCAGCACGCCGCCGACGAGGGCCCAGCACACGCCGACGATCGCGAGCGTGAATCCCACCGTCCGCTCGTCCCACCCGTAGCGATACGTCACGTAGAGCACGGACGTGCTCGGCAGCGCCTCGTGGGCGAGGTTGCTCAGGAACATGACGCTTGCGAGGCCGAGCAGTGCCGCGTGCGAGCGCAGCATCGTGAGCGAGCCCACCGGGTTGGCGCGCCGCCACGCGAAGCGCGAGCGGCGCTCCGGCGGCAGTGATTCGGGTAGCACGAAGAGGCCGTACGTCGCGTTGGCGAGGCTGAGGACGGCGGAGACCCAGAAGGGCAGCCGCGGCTCGACGGCGCCGAGCATGCCGCCGACGGCGGGACCGAGGACGAAGCCGAGACCGAAGGCCACGCTGATCATCCCGAAGGCGGCGGCGCGCTTTTCAGGAGGCGTCACGTCGGCGATGTAGGCGCCGGCCGTCGAGATGGACGCGGTGGTGATGCCCGAGATGACCCGGCCGACGAAGAGCCACGCGAGGTTCGGCGCCAGCGCCATGAGGACGTAGTCGAGCCCGAGTCCGAAGTTCGACAGGAGCACGATGGGCCGCCGGCCGAAGCGGTCGGAGAGCACGCCGAGCACCGGCGAGAAGAAGAATTGCATGACGGCCCAGAGCGTGAAAGCGAGGCCGTAGATCTGCGCCGCGTACGCGGTGTCGCCGCCGAGAAATCCGAGGATCAGCTTTGGCAGGACGGGCACGATCATGCCGACGGCGAGCATGTCGAGCACGACGGTGACGAAGATGAAGGCCAGGGCCGCGCGGCGGGGCGCGGCCGCGCTCATGTGCCGAGCAGCCAGCCGGCGAGCCCGCCGGCGAGGATCACAAAGAACGTCGGTATCGACGCGCGTGCGACGACGAGCGCGGCGGCGACCGCGATCGCGGCCGTCGGCCAGTCGGTGACGGCGTTCCTGGCGATCGTGTAGACGCCGGCGGCGGCGAGCCCCACGCCGAGCGGCGCCAGCGCCCGCGTGACGGCGTCCGCCCACGGGTGGCCCCGCAGGTGCTTCCACTGGCTGGAGATCACGCCCGACAGAAGGGCCGAGGGCAGGAACATGGCGACGCCCGCCAGGATCGCGCCAGGCAGACCGTGGGCCCGATAGCCGACGAAGGCGGCCACGAGCATGTTCGGGCCCGGCGTGAGCTGCGCGAGCGTGAAGCCGTCCACGAACTCACGCGACGTCGCCCAGCCGTGCCCGACGACCTGACGCTCCATCTCGGGCAGCGCGCTGAGGCCGCCGCCGATGCAGAGGAGGTTGAGCCAGAGGAACGTCCAGGTGAGGACGAGCAGGTCCATCACGGCCTCGGGCGGTGGAGCCAGAGGCTCAGGGCGCCGACGACGAGGACCGTCGCGATCGTGTTGAGGTGCAGCGGCCCGACCGCGACGAAGGTCACGCCGATGACGAGGAACGAGCGCCAGCCCCGGAAGGCAAAGCCGAGCCGGGCCGTGGTGACGACGACGAAGGCGGCGACCGCGGCGCCGGCGCCGCGCATGAGAGTCCTGACGCCGGGCGTGATGTCGCCGTGGAAGTAGAGCGAGGCGAGGAACAGCAGCACGAGGGCGCCCGGCGTGAGCACGGCGGCGAACGCGGCCACGGCGCCGCGGAGCCCGGCGAGCCGGTGGCCGACCGCGACGGCGAGATTGGAGAAGTTCGGGCCGGGCAGGATCTGGCTCAGCATGAGGTCCTGGAGGAAGTCCTCGGTCTTCACCCAGCGACGTCGGGCGACGAGCGACTCGTAGATGTACGCCGTCCTCCCGCCGCCGAAGGACGTCAGCCCCAGGGCGACGAAGGCGCGCACGATCTGCGCGAAGGTCGGCTGCATCAGCCGCCGAGGTAGGCGCGGCGGACGTGGTCGTCGTCGAGCAGCTCGTGTGCCGGGCCCTCCAGCACGATCCGGCCCGTCTCCATGACGTAGGCGCGGTCCGCCATCCGCAGCGCCTGGTAGGCGTTCTGCTCGACCATGAGCACCGTCGTGCCCTGACGGCGGATGTCGGCGACGATGGCGAGCGACTGCTCGACGAGCGTGGGCGCAAGGCCCAGCGACGGCTCGTCGAAGAGAATGAGGCGCGGGCGCGCCATGAGGGCGCGGCCGATCGCGAGCATCTGCTGCTCGCCGCCGGAGAGCGTTCCCGCCGGCTGTCGGCGGCGCTCGGCGAGAATCGGGAAGTGCGCGCAGACGCGCTCGAGGTCGCGCGCGATCTCGGCGCGGTCCCGCCGTACGTACGCCCCCATCGCGAGGTTCTCCTCGACCGTGAGGTACGGAAAGACGCGCCGCCCCTCCGGGCAGTGGGCGATGCCGGCCAGGAGCACGTCGGCGGGTTCGAGGCCGCTGATCACCCGGTCCTCGAAGAGGATGCGCCCCGCCGTCGGGTGCAGCAGGCCCGAGATCGCGCGCAGCGTGGACGACTTGCCGGCGCCGTTGGCGCCGACGAGGCAGACGAGCTCGCCTCGGCGCACCTCGAGGTCGAGGCCGCGCAGCGCCTCGACCGGGCCGTATGCGGCGCGCAATCCCTCAAGCCGGAGCACTGGTCCCCAGATACGCGCGGATCACGTCGGGGTGCGACTGGATGCGTGCGGGCGGGCCTTCGGCGATGACGCGCCCGTGGTTCAGGACGATGACCGTGTCGGAGACGGACATGACGAGGCGCATGTCGTGCTCGACGATGAAGACCGTCACGCCCTGCTCGCGGACGCGCCGGATCAAGTCCATGAGCCGCGCCTTCTCGGCGCCCGTCATGCCGGCCGCGGGCTCGTCGAGGAGCAGCATGCGAGGGCGCGCGGCGAGGGCGACGGCGAGCTCGAGCAGCCGCTGCTCGCCGTACGGCAGTCCGCTCGCGGTCTCGTCGCGCCGGTGCTCGAGACCGACGAAGCGGATGATCTCACCAGCGTCGCCGGCGAGGCGCGCCTCCTCCGCGCCGACGCGTGCACGGCCGAGGAGCACGTCGAGCCACGTGGCCGTCCCGCGCAGGTGTAGGCCGGTCAGCACGTTGACGCGCACGCTCAGCGCCGGAAAGACGCTCGTCTTCTGGAAGGTCCGCACGACGCCGAGCCGCGCGATGTCGCACGGCCGCCGGCCGGTGATCGGCTGCGCCTCCCAGGTCACGCGCCCGCGCGTCGGCCGCAGATAGCCGGTGATCGCGTTGAAGGCGGTCGTCTTGCCCGCGCCGTTCGGGCCGATGAGGCTCGTGATCGTGCCCGGGCGCACCTCGAAGGACACGCCGCCCAGCGCGGCGACGCCGCCGAAGTCCACGCCGAGGTCCTCGACGGCGAGGCTCATCGACGGGAGCGCGCGAGCGCGGGCACGATGCCGCGCGGCAGGAAATAGACGAGGAGAACGAGCAGGACACCGTAGGCGAGCATCTGCCACTGCCACGCGACGGCCTCGCGCAGCGCCTCGGGCAGCACGGTGAAGAGGAGCGCGCCGACGACCGGCCCGGCGAGCGTGCCCTTGCCGCCGCCGACGACCATGATCACCATCGTGACGGTGTAGGAGAAGAGGAAGACCTCCGGGGAGACGAAGCGGACGTAGTGCGCGTAGAGGCTGCCGGCGACGCCGGCGAGCGCGGCGCTGACGACGGCCGCGAGGACGAGGTAACGCGTGCTGTCGATGCCGACGGACTCGGCGAGCGGCTCGTTCTCGCGGAGCGCCACGAACGCGCGACCGACGCGCGAGTAGACGAGCCGGCGACAGACGGCGTAGGCGAGCGACGCGGCCGTCAGCACCAGGTAGTAGTAGGCGCTCTTTGTCCTGAGTGAAAAGGGGCCGAGCTCCGGCGGCGGAACGCCGGGCAGGCCGAGGGGCCCGTTCGTCAGCTCCATCCAGTTGATGGACACGAGCGAGATCACACCGGCGAACGAGATCGTGACCAGCACGAAGTAGGCGCCGCGGAGCTTGAGCGCGAGGCGGCCGATCGCCCAGCCCGCCAGGCCCGAGAGCAGGGCCGCCGCGGGCAGCCCGAGCCAGAACGACCACTCGAGCCGGAGGGCCAGCAGGGCGGACGCGTAGGCGCCGATGCCGAAGAACGCGGTGTGGCCGAGCGAGAGCTGGCCGGTGTAGCCGAGCAGGAGGTTCAGGCTCAGCGCGAGGATCGCGAAGATGCCCGCCATGATGAGCACGTGCAAGTGGTACGGGTTCGGGACCCACAGCGGCACGGTGAGACCGGCCAGGGCCAGCCCGAGCAGTGGACCGCGTCTCACCCGACGCGTTCCGCGCGCGCGAAGAGGCCGGAGGGGCGGAGCAGCAGCACGACGATGATGATGACGAAGCCGACGGCGTCCCGGTACCCGGAGGAAATATAGCCGGCGCCCAGCTCCTCGGCGACGCCGAGGATCAGACCGCCGAAGGTCGCGCCCCAGAGCGAGCCGAGGCCGCCGAGGATCACCACCGAGAAGGCCTTCAGCGACGCGAGGTCGCCCATCGAGGGGTACGCGAGGAACACGGGCCCGAGCAGCGCGCCCGCCGCGGCGGCCAGCGCGGAGCCGAAGGCGAAGGTCGCCGTGTGGATCCGGTGGATGCGGACGCCCATGAGCGCGGCCGTGTCCCTGTCCTGGAAGGTCGCGCGCATCGCCCGGCCGAGGCGCGTCTTCTGGATCAGGAGGTGCGCCGCGGCGATCAGCGACAGCGCGGCGACGAAGACGAAGACGCGGAGCGGCGCGATGCCGAGCGGGCCCCACGTCAGCGGCGCCGTCGGGAACGGATGCGGGATGGACTTGGCGACGCCGCCCCAGACGAGGAGCTCGCCGTTCTGCAAGGCGATCCAGACGCCGATCATGACGAGCATGACCGTGTCGATCGACTCGGCGCGGAGCGGTCGCAAGAGCACGCGCTCGAGCAGCGCGCCGCCGAGGGCGCCGATCGCGATCGCCGCCAGGACGGCGACGACGAAGCCCGTCCCGGCGAGCGCCAGCGCCGCGAACGCCCCGTAGGCGCCCAGCGTGTAGAACTCGCCGTGGGCGAAGTTCACCACGTTCATCAGACCGAAGATCAGGGTGAGGCCGATGCCGAGCAGGGCGTACGTCCCGCCCAGCACCAGGCCGTTCACCAGGTGCTGCGAGAGCTGCTCCACGCCGGCGGCCGGCGCTACTTCTTCATGAAGTCGGGCAGCGCGACCTTGCCATCCTTGATCGTCACGATGAAGATTGAGGGCTTGGACTGGCCGCTCTCCTTACCCGCCGGGCCGTCCTTCTCGAACTTGATCGGGCCGTTGACGCCCATCAACGAGACCTTCCACAGCGCGTCGCGGATCGCCTTGGGATCGTCCTTGCCCGCCACCTTCATCGCCTCGGCGATCGTCACGATGCCGTCGTGGCCGCGGAAGCCTTCCGTCAGACCCTCGAAGGGATGGCCGCGCTTGTTCCACTCGTCCACGAACGCCTTCGCGAGCTTGCCGTCCGGCATCGCCTCCGGGAACCACGGCATGAAAAAGAGGAGGTGGTACGTGCCGTCAGCCGCCGCCCCCGCCTGCTTGATGAGCTGGCTCGGGGAGGACGAGCCACCGGTCGTGATGATCTTGCGCGCGAGCCGTTGCTCCTGCGCCTGTTTCAGGATCAGCGTGATCTGCTCGACGGCGGTCGTGACGAAGAGCGTGTCGCCGTTGTCGGCCTTGATCTTGGTGAGCTGGGCGTTCATGTCGGTGGCGGCCTGCTCCATGAACTCGGCCGGCCCGACGTCGGCGCCCTTCCTCTTGAGCATGTCACCGAAGGCGGTGACCGCGCCGCGCCCCCAGTCCGTGTTGACGGCGAGGAACTCGGCGCGCTTGATCCCGAGCTTGCCCACGTACTGCTCGAGCCCGAGCGCTTCCATCTCGCTCGGCGGGCTGATGCGGAAGATCCACGGGTTGCCGCGCTTGGTGACGGACGCGGCGCTGGATGTCTCGACGACCATCGGCACGCCGTACTCCTCGAGCTTGGGCATCGCCGCGAGCGTCATCGACGAGCCCCAGGCCCCCATGATCGCCGGGACCTTGTCGCGGACGATCAGCTTCTCGGCGGCGGTCGCCGCCTCCTTGGGGTCCGACTTGTTGTCCTCGATGACCAGCTCGACCTTCCGGCCGAGCACGCCGCCCTTGGCGTTGAGCCAGTCACGGGCGATCTCGGCGCCCATGCGGACGTAGTTGCCGGACGCCGCGACCGGCCCCGACAGCGGCTGGATGACCCCGATCTTCACCGGGGACTGCGCGCGGGCGACGTCCGCGGGCACGACGAGCGCGCCCAGAACCGAGAGCGCGAGCAGGGACGAGACACAACGCTTCAGCATGGCCGACCTCCGTGGCGTATGAGTGTCTGGCGCGCGGGCAACGGCGACCACATGGACGGCGACGAGTATACTCGAATCGATGCGATGCTCCCGGCTCGTCGCCCCGGTGGCCGCCTGCGCCGTCCTGGCCCTGGCATACGGGCCGGTCCGCGCCGAGCAGCGCCCCGCCGGGGAGATCCGGCCGCGGGTCGAGCATCACCTGCGCGCCGCGGACGATCTGGCCCAGCACTTCGAGACTGTCCTGACCACCGAGTGTCCGAAGTTCGACTCGCGGGACGCGTGGCGCGCCTATTTCGACGGCGAGATCGAACGCGTCGTGCTCATGATGGCCCACCTCGACCAGGCGTGGACCGAGGCCAAGCGCACCGGCGATGATGACGTCCGGCGCGCCGCCAAGGCACCGAGGCGGCGGTTGGACGAGGCGCGCGCGCTCGTCGGCAAGCTGCAGCAGTGCGCCAACGGCAACGGCACCTCCTTCTCGCCTGCCGGCGTCTGGCGCCGGATCGAGCGCGATGTGCCTTTGCGGCAGAGCGACGTCGCGCTCCCACAGTAGTCTGGAGGAACCCATGCCCGTCTCGCGTCGCCGGTTTTTGATTCGAGGGACCGCCGCCGGCGCCGCCGCGCTGGTGGGCGGGGTACCGTGGACGGGCCGGCTCGCGCGCGCCACCGCTCAGACAGCCCTGACTCCCGACGAGGCCCTGAAGCGGCTGCTGGAGGGGAACAAGCACTTCACGGCCGGCCGGCTGACCTCGGTTCAGGAGGATCTGCGGCGCCTCAAGCAGAAGACGGCCGGGAAGCAGGAGCCGTTCGCGGCGGTGCTCGCGTGCGCGGACTCACGCGTGCCGGTCGAGATCCTCTTCGACCAAAGCATCGGCCACGTGTTCGTCACCCGTGTGGCCGGGAACGTGGCGACAGCGGAGATCATCGGGAGCCTCGAGTACGGCGTCGCCGTTCTCGGAGCCCGCATCGTCATGGTCCTCGGGCACCGCGCGTGCGGTGCCGTCAGCGCCGCCATCTCGGGCAAGGCCGTCCCGGGTCAGATCAGCACGCTCTTTCGATATATCCGGCCCGCGATCGATGAGGCGGGCTCCGACGTCGAGGCCGCGATCCGGGCGAACGCCCGCATCCAGGCCCGCCTCCTGAAGGAGTCCTCGCCGGTCTTCGCCGCCGCGATCGGCAAGGGACATCTGAAGGTCGTCGCGGCGTACTACGACGTGGCCACGGGCGCGGTGACGATGCTGGACCAGGCGTAGTGAAGCATCTGCTGCTCGTCGCCTGCCTCGTCGGCCTTCCGGCCGGCGTCGGCGCCTACACGTTCGTCTACGCCAAGGGGTTTTCATACCTGTCGACGGACCCGCGCGCGTGCGTGAACTGTCACATCATGAACGAGCAGTACGAGGCCTGGCTCAAGAGCGGGCATCGCCACACGGCCACGTGCGTGGAGTGCCATCTGCCGCACGCGGGCCTGGCGAAGTGGCTGGCGAAGGCCGAGCACGGCTTCCGGCACTCCGCGGCCTTCACCCTCCAGAACTTCAAGGAACCCATCGAGATCACGCCGCGGGACCGGGTGATCGTACAGGCGAACTGCGTGCGCTGTCACGCGGCGCTCGTCCACGCGATCGACGCGAGCCCCGGCTCGGCCCGGCAGGCCCTCGATTGCATGCACTGTCACGCAGGCGCCGGGCATGGGGCGGGCGGCTGAGCGGCGCCCGCCGCCGGGAGGAGCGAACACGATGACGCGCGGATCGCGATGGCTTCCGATGGTGCTCGGCTTCGTGGGGATCGCGGGCCTGACCGTGCTGCTGCTGGCGCTCCTCACGAACATCTTCGAGCGCAAGCAGGAAGCCCGCGAGCCCTTCGTCCGGCTCGTCGAGGTGACCGAGGACACCGCCGACCCGAAGGTGTGGGGCCGGAACTGGCCTCACGAGTACGACTCGTATCTGAAGACGTCGCTGCCGACGGCGACGAAGTACGGCGGGCGCGGGCTCGGGGCGAGTGACGGCGGTCCGGCGGAGCAGAAGCTCGACAAGGAGCCGTGGCTTCGCCGGATCTTCGCCGGCTACGCGTTCGCCATCGACTACCGGGATCGGCGCGGGCACGCCTACGCGCTGTTCGATCAGGAGCAGACGCTCCGGGTGACCGAGCGGAAGCAGCCGGGGGCCTGCATCCAGTGTCACGCGTCGAACCTTCCGCTCTACCGCTTCGCGGGCAAGGGAGACATCAGGAAGGGATTCGAGCTGGTCTCGGGCATGCCCTACGCGGACGCGCGCAACATGAAGGACGACAAGGGGCAGCTCCTGGTCCAGCACCCCGTGGCCTGCCTCGACTGCCACGATCCGAAGACCATGAACGTCCGGGTCACGCGACCGGGCTTCCTCGCCGGGATCAAGGCGCTCAAGGCGCGTCAGGGTGTCGCGGACTTCGATCCGAATCGGGACGCCACGCGACAGGAGATGCGGGCCTTCGTGTGCGGCCAGTGTCACGTCGAGTACTACTTCAAGGGCGACGGCAAGGTCGTCACCTATCCGTGGGCGAACGGCGTCAGGGTCGAGGAGATCGAGGCTTACTACGACAAGGAGGGCTTCACGGACTGGGTGCACGCCGAGACGGGCGCCAAGATCCTCAAGGCCCAGCACCCCGAGTTCGAGGTGTGGCAGCAGGGTGTCCACGCGCGGGCGGGCGTCGCCTGTGCCGACTGCCACATGCCGTACCAGCGGGTGGGCGCCCTCAAGGTCAGCGATCACTG
>JBOHQB010000352.1:0-2774 GCA_050731995.1 Candidatus Rokuibacteriota bacterium | reverse complement strand
CCTCCCAGCCCGCCAGCGCCGCCTCCGCCGCCTCCGGCAGCGGCCGCGCCGAGCGCAGCTCGACGTCGCCACCGAGCAGCCCCTTGGCCTCGCGCGCGAGCGTGCGCTCGAGGTTCGCCGCGAACGTCCCGACCGCCACGAGCGCGCCGACGCCGAGGGCCACGCACGCGAAGAGGACGACGACGTGGCGCCACGCGCCCCGGGCCTGTCGCCACGCCGCGCGGAGCACGAGTCCGCTCACGGCAGGCGCACCTCGCGCGTGTCGCTCATGACGCGCCCGTCGCGCAGCGCGATCGCCCGCTCGGCCCGCTCGGCGAGCGCGGGGTCGTGCGTGACCAGGAGGAGCGTGGAGCCGCCGGCGCGATTCAGCGCGAGCAGCAGGTCGATGATCTGCTTGCCCGTCGCCGAGTCGAGGTTGCCCGTCGGCTCGTCGGCCAGGAGCAGGGGCGGCCGCAGTGCGACGGCGCGCGCCAGCGCGACGCGCTGCTGCTCGCCGCCGGAGAGCTGGACCGGGTAGTGGTGCCCGCGCTCGGCGAGACCGACCTCGGCGAGGAGATCCCGCGCGCGCGCCGCGGCGTCGGCGACGCCCGCGAGCTCGAGCGGCACCGCGACGTTTTCCGCCGCGGTCAGTGTCGGGATCAGGTGGTAGGACTGAAACACGTAACCGATCGTGTCCCGCCGGAACCGCGCGAGCGCCGTCTCGTCGAGACGCCCGACGTCCGTGCCCGCGACGACGATCGTGCCGGCCGACGGCGCGTCGAGGCCCGCGATGAGGCCGAGGAGCGTGGACTTGCCGCTGCCCGACGGCCCGGTGATCGCGACGACCTCGCCCGCGTCCACGTCGAGCGTGACTCCGTCGAGCACGGTCACGACGCGCCCGCCGCTCGCGAGACGCATGACGAGCTCACGCACCTGAATGAGCATCGTTCCCATACTACACTCGGAGCGTGGGACCCTTCCGCCCCCTCGCCCGGCTGGTCCTCGGCGTCGCGCTCGCCGGCGCGCTCGTCGCCCCCGCGCGGGCCCAGGCGCCGGAGCGCGTCATCGTCGTCCTCGGCGACAGTCTCACCGCCGGGCTCGGCGTCACCGCGGACGAGGCCTTCCCCGCGCGTCTTCAAGAGCGTCTGCGGCGGGAGGGCTACGCCTATCGCGTCGTCAATGCCGGCGTCAGCGGTGACACGACGGCGGGCGGGCTCCGGCGGGTGGACTGGGTCCTGCGCGCGCACCCCGCGATCGTCGTCGTGGCGCTCGGCGCTAACGACGGGCTGCGCGGCCTGCCCGTCTCCCAGCTGAAGGCGAATCTGCGCGCGATCGTCGAGCGTCTCACCGCGCAGGGGGCGCGCGTGCTGCTCGCGGGGATGCGCGTGCCGCCGAACTACGGGGACCGCTACGCGCGCGAGTACGCGGAGGCGTTCGCGGAGGTCGCGCGACGCGAGAAGACACCGCTGATGCCGTTTCTCCTCGACGGCGTCGCCGCCGAGGCCCGGCTGAGCCAGCCCGACGGCATCCACCCGAATGCGGCAGGCCACCGGGTGATTGCCGACCGCCTCTGGCCCTATCTCAAGCCCCTGCTCGCCCGGCGGCCCGAATAGTCCCGATATTAATCACGCGGGCCCGGGCGGCCTCCTCTCCTACGATGGTGTCGTGCGTACGCTGGCGATCCTGTCGGTGGCGGCCGCGGCCCTGTCCGCGTGCACGACGGTGCCGGACCGCGCCTACTACCCGGATCCCGCCGAGCCCGAGACGAAGGCCGTCTCGCACGCGCTCTGGCGCACGGCCTTGGCCGCCGGCGGCGATCCCCATCGCTACTCGTTCGCGCTGATCGCCACGCAGGACGTCAGTGCCTACTCGGCCGAGCACGGCGTCCTCTACGTGACCCGGGGCCTCGCGCGGCAGCCGCTGCGCGTGCTCGAGCCCCTCGTCGCCACGCAGGTGGCGCACGACCTCCTGGGCCATCGGGGCGAGCGCCGCACGCTTGCGGTCGCGCTGGGTGCGTCCTTCACCGTGCTGGGCGTCGCCGTGCCGGGGCTCGGTCTGCTCGACTTCTTCGCGAGCCCGCTCATCATCCGCGCGTGGACGCGCGACCAGGCCCTCGCCGCGGACCGGAAGACGGTGGACGTCCTCGGGCAGATGGGTTACACGGCGCCGCGCCGCGCGCTCGCCGAGGCGCTAGGGGCGGCGGCGGTGGTCAACGGCAAGCCCTCGGGCGGCCTGCTCGCGGCCGAGCCCGAGCTGGACACCCGCCTCGCCGCGCTCGAGCCGCTCGAGCCGCTCACCGCGGCGACGCCGGCGGCGCGCTAGTTCCCCCAGAAGGTTACCTCGAAATCGTGCCGCCGCACGCCTGCGAGCCGCGGCGGCGAAGCGATTCAAGAAAGCGGAGAACGCGCCGGAGCCGCCGCCGGAGGGTAGCGAATCTCTAGGCGTTCTTTCGGAACTCGGCTGTGATGGCGTCGATTCGCTCCCGCCATCTCGGTGCGTCAAGCGCCGCGAAGGAACGGAGGGCCGCGTCCAGGTGCCGTTCTGAGGTGTCGCGGCTTCCCGTCCGATGAGCGAGTTTGGCTAGATCAAGATGAGTCCGGGCCACTTCATAACGTGCCTCGATTCCTGACAGGACATCAAGCGCCCGGGTCAGCCTTGGCTGCGCGGCGTCAAACAGATTTGCTCTCAAAGCAGCTCGCCCCAGAACCCGCTGGGCGAGACCTTCTCCTAGTGGGAACGAGCTCTGTTCCGCGAGCAGCAGCATTCTCGACCCGAGCTCATTTGCCATCTCCAGC
>JBOHQB010000351.1:0-16594 GCA_050731995.1 Candidatus Rokuibacteriota bacterium | reverse complement strand
GGGCTCGTAGCGCTCGAGCATCCACGGCCCCGTGCCGATGCACGCCTCGGGCTTCTTCAGGTCGCCGAACTTCTCCACCGCGTCCTTCGGCACGACCCACATGGAGGTCGAGGCGAGGATGTTCGGGAACCACGCGTAGGGCTCGGAGAGGACGAAGCGCACGGTCTGCTTGTCGGGCGCCTCGATCCGGTCGATCACCTCGAGCAGGCCCCGGTTCGGGTTGGTCTTCGTCGAGAGGAACCGCTCGTACGACCACTTGACATCCGCCGCCGTGAGCTCGCGCCCGTCGAGCGGAGGCTTGTCGTGCCAGCGGATCCCCTTGCGGAGCTTGAAGACGTAGGTCGTCTCGTTGGGCTGGCTCCACGACTCCGCGAGGTCGCCCTCGAGCGGCGTCGTCCCGGGCACCACGGAGGCACCCGCCTTCACCTTCAGGAGCCGGCTGTGGGTGAAGGAGAGATTGGTCATGGTCTTGAAGGAGACCGTCGCGTGCGGGTCGAAGCCGAGCGGGTCCTCGCCGCGGATGTGGAAGACGCCGCCGCGCTTGGGCTGCTGCGCGGCCGCCGCGCCCGGGTCGAGCGACGTGACGGCGGCGGTGCCGAGCGCCGCGCCGCCGAGCTTCAAGACGTCCCGCCGGGTCAGGTCCATGGTGCTCCTCCTTCCTTCGTTCTTCTTCGCTCGCCTCGGACGGCGGGGCCCCAGCCCCGCGACGTCCTACGGCTCGCACTGCGTCAGATTTCGAGAAAACGCTGCTGGATCGTCGGGTCGCGCCGGAGCGCGTCCGGCGTGCCCTCGAACTGGATGCGACCCTGGTCCATCACGTAGATGCGGTGCGAGAGTGCGAGCGCGACCTCGAGCGTCTGCTCGACGAGCAGGATCGTCGTGCCGCGCCGGTTGATCGTGCCGAGGATCTCGGTGAGGCTCTGCACGAGGAGTGGCGCGAGCCCCTCGGTGGGCTCGTCCACGAGCAACAGCGACGGACGGCTCACCAGCGCCCGCGCGATCGCGAGCATCTGCTGCTCGCCGCCCGACAGGAACCGGCCGCGCTGGTCGATGCGCTCGCGCAGGCGCGGAAAGTACGTCAACACCTCCTCGAGGACATCCGCGGCGCCGTCCGCGCCCGCGCCGCCGGCGCCGAGCAGCCCGAGGCGGAGGTTCTCCCGCACCGTGAGGTTCGGCAGCACGCGCCGCTCCTCGGGGATCCACGCGATTCCGCGCCGCGCGATCGCGTGGGTCGGCAGGCCGGTGAGGTCGTCATCGCCGAGGCGCACCCGGCCGCGGCGCGGCGGGTTGATTCCCATGATCGAGCGGAGCGTCGTCGTCTTGCCCGCGCCGTTGCGGCCGATGAGCGTCACGACCTCGCCCCGGCCGACGCTCACCGAGACGCCCTGGAGGATGTGGGCCTCGCCGTAGTAGGTGTGGATGTCCTCGACGGCGAGGAGCGTCACCGGCCGGCTCCGAGATAGGTCCGCTGGACCTGCTCGTTGGCGCGGATCGCGTCGGGGGTTCCCTCGGCGAGCACCTGGCCCTGGTGGAGCACGGTGATCCGGTCGGAGATCCGCATGACGACCTTCATCTTGTGCTCGACAAGGACGACGGTGCGGCCCGCCGCGAGATCGCGGATGAGCGTCACCGTCTCGTCGGTCTCCTCGGGGCTCATGCCCGCCGTCGGCTCGTCCAGGAGCAGCAGCACCGGGTCCGCCGCGAGCGCGATGCCGATCTCCAGGTGGCGCCGCTCGCCGTGCGAGAGGTGGGCCGCGAGGAGCTGTGTCTTGTCGGCAAGCCCGATCGACGTGAGGATCGCCAGCGCGCGCTCGCGCTCGGCGACGAGTCCGTCGGCGCGCGACCAGAAGTCGAATGACCGGCGGTGGCCCTGCACCGCCACGCGCACGTTCTCGAGCACGGTGAGGTGGGGGAAGACGTTCGTGATCTGGTACGACTTCGCGATGCCCAGGCGCGCGGCCCGGTGCTGCGGCAGGCCGGTGATGTCGCGCCCGTCGAACCAGATACGGCCCGACGTCGGCGCCATCTCGCCCGAGATCAGGCGAAAGAAGGTGGTCTTGCCGGCGCCGTTCGGGCCGATGATCGAGCGCAGCTCGCCGCGCCGCACCGTGACGTCGACCCGGTCCACCGCCAGGAGGCTCCCGAACGCGCGCGTGAGCGCCTCGGTGCGCAACAGCACGTCGTCGGGCATGCGGCCGAATAACACGTGGCGTTCGAGGGTGTCAAGCCGTGCCGCGGGCATTGCCGCGCTACCGCCGTCCGGTGAGCTCGCGGCGCGCGAGCGCGGCGCCGGCCGCGAGGCCGCGCAGCTTCTGGTTGCACATGTAGCGCGGCGACCAGCCGAAGCCGCAGTCGGGGTTGAGCGTGAGCTTCTCCGCCGGGCAGACCTCGAGCACGCGGCGGATCCGCGCGGCCACCCCCTCGGCGGTCTCCTCCTGGAACCCCTTGACGTCCACAACGCCCGCGCCCAGCTCGCGCCCGTCGCCGTACGTCTTCCACAGATCGAGCTCGCTGAGCTCCCGGCTGGCGAACTCCAGCACGAACTGGTCGGCGCGCGCCTTGAGCACGCCCGGGAAGTAGGGCGCGTACGAGCGTGCGAAGCGCGAGCGACCAAAGCGGTTGCCGAAGCAGATGTGGAGGCCGAGCCTGGCCCTGACGCCCTCGGTCGCCAGGTTGAACAGGCGCGCCATCTCCTCGCCCGAGACGTTGCCGCGCGCCGGCTCGTCGAGCTGGATCCAGTCCGCCCCCGCCGCGACGAGCCCCTTGAGCTCCTGGTTGATGACCTCGGCGAACCGCTCGGCGACCTCCACGACGCCCTTGTACGCCGTGCCCGGATGGATGCGCGAGCCGAAGGTGAGCGGGCCCGCGCACGTCGCCTTGGTGCGCCGGGTCGTGCGGGCCTTGAGATACTCGAAGTCCTGCACGAGCCCGAAACCGTCCGGCGGCGTCTCGATGCGCCCGACGGCCTCGTAGCGCTGCTGCTGGTCGTAGCCCCACGGACCCGCCTTGCGTCGAACCGGCAGCGGCGCGATGTTGCGGATGATCCGGTAGTACGTGTCCACGTAGCCGTCGGTCCGCCGCATCTCGCCGTCGGTGATCGCGTCGATCCCGGCGGCTTCCATGTCGCGGATCGCGGTGTCGACGGCGTCGTCGAACATTTCCGCGAGGTCGCCCTCGCCGAACTCGCCGGCCTCGTGCGCCTTCACGGCGGTGAACCACCAGCCCGGCTTGCCGTGGGACCCCACGACGCTCGTGGGCAGCAGTGGCAGCGTGCTCATGACGCGGCTCCTCCGATGATGCGCAGGACGACGGGGTCTCGGTGCGCGTCCTGCGGCAGGCCGGCGAAGACGATCTCGCCGCGCTCGATGACGTAGAGGCGGCTCGTGTACGCGGGCACGTGATGGATGTTGGACTCGGCGATGAGGATCGCGCGACCGAGGTCGCGGATGGCGGCGATGGACTCGGAGATCGCCGGGATGATCGCGGGCGACAGCCCCTCGAAGGGCTCGTCGAGCAGGAGCAGCTCGGGATCGAGCGCCAGCGCGCGTGCGATCGAGAGCATCTTGCGCTCGCCGCCAGAGAGCTGCGTGCCCCCGCGCGTCGCGTAGCTCCGGAGCCGCGGGAAGACCTCGTACGCCAGCCCCACGCGCTCGGCCGGGGTGCGACGGGTCGGGCGGGTCCAGGTCGGAAGCTCGATGTTCTCGGCGACCGTCAGGTCGCCGAACACGGCGCCGTCCTCCGGCGCCCAGCCGACGCCGCGCAACGCGATCGCGTGGGTCGGCAGCCCCACGATCGACTCGCCGTGAAGGGTAACGCGCCCGGCCGACGGCCGGAGATAGCCCATGACCGTGCGGAGCGTCGTGGTCTTGCCCGCGCCGTTGCGGCCGACGAGGCAGATCATCTCGCCCGCGCCGACCTCGAGGCTCACGCCTCTCAGGATCTGGCTCGCCTGGATGAAGACGTCCACGTCGTGGAGGGCGAGCATCAGCGCGCCCGCCGGCCGACGACGGTCGCGACGACCTCGTCGTCCGCGCGGATCCCTTCGGGCGTCGTGTCGGCGAGGACGCGTCCCTGGTGCAGGACGACGATGCGGTCGGAGTAGCCGAAGACGATGTCCATGTCGTGCTCGACCTGGATGATCGCGCGGATTCCGACGCGTTTGGCGGCCTGGACGAGCACCTCCATGATCGCGGTCTTGTCGCGGGTGCTGACGCCGCTCGTCGGCTCGTCCAGCAGAATGACCTCCGGCCGGAGCGCGAAGGCGCTGGCGACGTCGAGC
Organism: Candidatus Rokuibacteriota bacterium; assembly: GCA_050731995.1. Taxonomy (GTDB): domain Bacteria; phylum Methylomirabilota; class Methylomirabilia; order Rokubacteriales; family CSP1-6; genus JBOHQB01. Next base: position 12,315 of record JBOHQB010000351.1, on the reverse strand, counting down.
AGCTTCTTGTCGCCCTGCGGCAGGGTGCGCGCCGGACGCCCGAGTTTGTCCTCGAGGGCGAAGAGCGCGGCGACGTCGGCGACCTGCGCGCGCACCTCGCCGTCCCGCGCGAGCGAGGCCCAGAGCCGCCGGCCGCGGCCGAGGCGGGAGACCACGGCGACGGCGAGGGTCTCGGCGACGGTGAGACCGGGGAAGACGTTGACGAGCTGGAACGAGCGGGCCATGCCGAGCCGCGCGAGGCGCACCGGCCCGACGCCCGCGACGTCGGCGCCCTTGAAGCGCACGGTCCCGCGCGTCGGCGCCGCGAAGCCGCTGAGCACGTTGACGAGCGTCGTCTTGCCCGCGCCGTTCGGGCCGATGATCGAGACGAACTCGCCGGCGCGGATCGCGAGGCTCACGCCGTCGAGCGCCGTGAAGTCGCCGTAGCGTTTGCGGACGTCCATCGCCTCGAGCAGGGGCGCCTCGAGCAGCGTCACGCGCCGCTCCGGGCGCGCGGGTCGAGGAGCGCCATCAGCCCGCGCGGGAGGAAGATGACGATGGCGGCCAGGATCGTGCCGAAGACGAACCGCCAGTACTGGGTGATCGACATGACCGAGTCTTGAAGGAAGATGAAGACGAAGGCGCCGAGCAGCGGTCCGAGGAGCCGGTCGAATCCGCCGAGGAGCAGCATGAAGACGAGGTTGCCGGAATGCGTCCAGTAGGCGAGCAGCGGGTCGGCGAGGCCCGTCGGGACCGCGAGGAGCGCGCCGCCGACGGCGCCGAAGACCGCGGCGATGACGAAGGCGCCGAGCCGGTAGCGCCGCACGGAGACGCCGAGATACTGCGCCTTGTCGGGGTTCTCGCGGATCGCGGCCAGGCACAGGCCGAACGGGGAGCGCACGATGCGCCACATGGCGAGCGCGGCCAGCGCCAGGACGCCGAGGGCGTAGTAGTAAAAGGGCCCGGTGAGGTACTCGACCTTGCCCAGCTCGGCGAAGGCGCGTCCGAAGAGCGTGGGGCGCAGCACGCGGATGCCCTCGTCGCCGCCCGTCAGCGTGTAGAACTTGAAGAGGAACGAGTAGAAGAGCATGCCGAAGGCCAGCGTCAGCACGCTGAAGTAGATCTTCACGTAGCGCACGCAGAGCAGGCCGACCGGCACGGCGACCGCCGCCGCAACGGCCGCCGCCGTCACCAAGATCGTCTCGAAGCGGAGGACGCCCGCGTGGGTCGTGAGCACGGCGGCCGTGTAGGCGCCGAGCGCCACGAAGAGCGCGTGGCCGAACGAAAGGAGGCCCGTGTAACCGAAGAGGAGGTTGAGCCCGAGGAGAGCGACGCCGTAGCCGAACGCCGGCAGCATGAGCGTCGTGTGGTAGGGGCGGGCGGTGAGCGGCGCGACGAGGACGGCGACGCAGGCCAGGACGAGCACGAGCCGGGCGATCACGCCGTCGCCCTCGCGAAGAGGCCTGCGGGGCGCGCGACGAGGACGGCGATAACGATGACGTAGATCGCGAGCATCTCGAGCTCCGGCCAGGTGGCGATCGCGACGCCCTTGAGCACGCCCACGATGAGCGCCCCGACGAAGGCGCCGCGCATCGAGCCCAGGCCGCCGATGACGACGACGGCGAAGGCCTCGACGATCAGCTCGATCCCCATCTCGTTGATCGCGGCCGTCGCCGGGATCACGAGCGCGCCGCCGATGGTGCCGAGCGCCACGCCGAGCGTGAAGACGCGCGTGTACACCCGTGACATGTCCACGCCGAGCGCCTCGCTCATCTCGCGGTTCTCGGCGGTCGCCCGGACGATGCGGCCGAAGCGGGTGCGCGCCAGGAACCAGCCCATCCCCAGGGCGATGAGGCCGCCCGCGGCGATGACGACGAGGTTGTAGACGGGCACGGTGGTCTCGCCGATCCGGAGCTGCCCGTAGACGAGGTAGACGTTGCCGAGCTGGTGCGGCGCGGTTCCCCAAATGAAGCGGATGACGTCCTCGAAGACGAGCACGAGCGCGAACGTGAGCAGGAGCTGGAAGGCCTCGTCGCGATCGTAGATCGTCCTGAGCACGCGCTCGACCGGCGGCCCGATCACCGCGAGGAGGGCGCCGGTTGCGACGAGCACCGCCAGAAACAGGGGCGGCGGCAGGCCGGCGCCGAGCGCCCACCCAACCGCGCTCACGCCGGCGTACGCGCCCAGCGCGTAGAAGGAGCCGCACGCGAGGTTGAGGATCCGCTGGACGCCGAAGACGAGCTGCAGCCCGGCGGAGACGAGAAACAGTACGGCGGCGTGGAAGACGCCGCCGATCAGGACGGCAAGGCCGTGCTCGATCAGGGCCGCGTCAGACCTTCCAGCCGTTGATCCAGTCGTAGAGACCGACGCCCGACGGCTTCTGGATCTGCTTCGTGGACATCGACTCGACGGGCGCGATCGTCACGAAGTCGTGCGCGTTCTTGTAGGTCGTGAAGCCCTGGAAGAACGCCGCCTCCATGATGTGGTCCTCGCGGTAGCGCCGCGGGCCGGAGAGCGACTCGGCCTCGATCCCCTCGAGGGCCTGGATGATCTGGTCCTGCGACGGCCACTTGCCGCCGATGGCCTTCGCGGCTCTCTCCACCGCCGCGCGGTACGCGACGATCGTGAAGTATCCGTGGTCCGATTCGTAGTTCGGCCACTCGTTGTAGAGCTCCTTGTGCCAGCGCACGAACACTTTCTGCAGCGCCGTGGCCTTCGGGTACTCGAAGTACATCGTGTTGTAGCCGAGGATCTGGCCCTCCGGCGTGAACTCCTTCTTGAGCGACTCGTGCACGCCGCCGCCCGTGGTGAGAACCCAGCGGACGCCCTTTGTCAGGCCCGCCGCGTGGGCCTGCTTGAGGAGGATCGGGGTGTCGCCCGCCCAGTGGCACGAGAAGATGAGGTCGGGCTTGGCCTGCTGGAGCGCGGCCACGTGCGAGGTGAAGTCGGTGGCGCCCAGCTTCGGCCACAGCTCGCTGACGACCTTCACGTCGATCCCGTGCTTCTTCATGATCGCCAGGAACGCGGCCCAGTTGTCACGCCCGTAGGAGTAGTCGGGATTGATCCCGGCGACGGTCTTGAACTTGCCCTTCCAGTGCCGCGCCGTGAGGATCGACGCCATCACCGCCTCGCACTCGTTGTCCGTGGAGCGGAACGAGTACTTGGGCTTCGGCATCGTCTCCTCGACGCCCTTCTGCGTCGTCGCGTCCCACGCGAGCCAGATCGTCTTCATCTCTTCGGCGACCGGCCCGAGCGCGAGCCCGGTGCCCGTGGAGATGGCGCCGCTGATCGCGTCCACCTGGTTCTGGAGCGCGAGCTTCCTGAAGCGCTCGACGGTGGACTTGGGATCCGATTCCTCCTCGACGATCAGCTCGATCTTGCGGCCGAGGATGCCGCCGGCGGTGTTGATCTGGTCCGTCGCGAACTTGACGCCGCGGAGGCCGGATTCGCCGACCGGTGCGAGGATGCCCGCCTTGGCGGCGAGGACGCCCATCTTGACCGGTCCTGACTGCGCGAATGCGGGGGCGACGTCGAGCCGAAGCGTCGCCGACGCGGCCGCTCCGCCGGTGAGACCGAGAAAGTGTCGTCGGGAGATGGGCATGATCACGCCTCCTTGAGCGTCCTGGCCCCGGCGGGGCGGCCCATTGTATCCCGGTTCGACCCGTGGGGTTTCATGCCGCGGCAGTCGGCCATTTCCGGATTCGCGCGTGGCCCGCTTCGTGCGATGGGTCCGGGAGGATGATAATATCGGTGAACACTCGATCACCCCCGCTCGGGGGCCACGACGAGAGGGGTCATTTCGTGTACGTACGCTTTTGGGGCACACGCGGCTCGATCGCCACGCCCGGCGAGCACACAGCGCGCTACGGTGGCAACACGTCGTGCGTCGAGCTTCGTGCCGCCGACGGGTCGATCATCGTGCTCGACTGCGGCACCGGTGCCCGCGAGCTCGGCATCCACCTCGTGCGCACCGAGCCGCACCCCCTGCGCCTGCACCTGCTGATCGGCCACACGCACTGGGACCACATCCAGGGGTTCCCGTTCTTCGTCCCCGCGTTCCTCCCCGGCTGCGAGCTCAACGTGTACGCGCCGCTCGGATTCCAGCGGGGCCTCGAGGAGTCGATGTCGGGGCAGATGGAGTACTCCTACTTCCCCGTGAAGCTCCGGGACCTCCGCTCGCGCATCCACTTCACCGAGCTCGAGGAGGGGTTCTTCCGCATCGGCGACGTCCTGGTGGAGACGCAGTACCTCAACCACACAGCGCCGACGATCGGCTACCGGCTCTCGAGCGGGGGCGCGACGGTCGTCTACATGACCGACCACGAGCCGTTCTGGGCCTCGAGCGAGGGCGCCTTCCACCATCCGGGCGACCAGCGGCACATCGCGTTCATGCGCGCCGCCGATCTCGTCATCCACGACGCGCAGTACAGCCACGAGGAGTACGGCAACCGCGTGGGGTGGGGCCACAGCACCGTCGAGTACGCGGTGGACGTCGCGCGCGCGGCCGGCGCGCGCCGGCTGGCGCTCTTCCACCACGACCCCAGCCGCGACGACGCCGCGATGGACCGGCTTGCCGCGATGGCCCGGGAACGGGCGCGCGGCGAGGTCGAGGTCTTCGCGGCGCAGGAGGGCCTCGGCGTCACGGTGGAGGGCGGCGGCGTGGCGCAGCCGTCCTCCGGCGTCTCGGCGCTGCGGCGCCGGATGATCGCGGGCGCGCGGGTGCTCGTCGTGAGCCCGGACGAGCAGCAGGCGGCGCAGATCGACGAGACGCTCGCGGAGGACGGCATGGTCTCGCTCGGCGTGCCCGACATGCGCGCCGCCCTCACCCGCGGCTCCGAACATCTGCCCGATCTCCTGATCATCGACGCGCAGACGCCCCCGAGCCAGACGATGGATCAGGTCAACGCGTTCCGCGCGCGCGTCGGCCGGCCGAACTTCCCGGTGATACTCCTGGCGGACAAGCCCGACGCCGTCGCCCTCCGTAGCTCCGAGACCTGGGCGACCGACCTTCTCACGCGGCCCTACAGCCCGCCGATGCTGCGCGCGCGGGTACGCGCGTGGCTGGCGCGGACCCTGATCGCAGGTAACGCGATCGCCGACGCGCTCGAGTCCACGCCGGCGGCGCTCGACGACGCGCCGGAAGCGACGGCGAGTCAGCAGACGATGCTCACGGCCATGCTGACCGAGCTGCCCCTCTTCCGGGGCCTCTCGCCGGACCTGATCCAGCTGCTCGTCGCGCACGCCTCCGAGCGCGTGTTCCCGGCGGGCCACGTCATCATCAAGCAGGGCGACGCGCCCGAGAATCTCTACGTGATGCTCTCCGGCCGGGTGCGCGTCGTCGAGGCGACGGCGGACGGTCAGGCCGAGATGCTGCTGGGCGAGATCGGGCGCGCCGAGATCTTCGGCGAGCTCGGCATCCTGCGCGACCAGCCCCGTTCGGCGACCGTCGTCGCCATCGACCGCACGCAGTGCGTGGAGATCCGGCAGCGCGACTTCGTGCGGGTCCTCGATCAGTCCACGAGCCTCGCCAACGGCCTCCTGAGAGTGCTCGCCGCGCGACTGTACGACGCCGACCGGCGCCTGGCCCGGTACGCGCCCGACCCGCTCACCGGCGTTGCCGGCCGGCGGGCCTTCCACGAGCAATACCGGCGCGTGGCCGCCGCCGCGCGGCGGCGGAACGGCGGGCTCCTGCTGCTGGCGCTCGACGTGCTGAATCTGAAGTCCATCAACGACGGCTTCGGCTACGGCCTCGGCGACGAGGTGCTGCGCACGGTCGCCGACGCGCTGACCGAGGCGACCCGGACGACCGACGTGGTCGCGCGGTACGGCGGCGACGAGTTCGCCGTCCTGCTGCTCGACGCCGTGCCGAAGGACGTGGACCTTGTGGTCGCGCGCGTGCGCCACAAGCTCGGCGCGCTCGCGCTCGCGCGTCGGCTGCCGGTGATGGTCGAGTGCAGCACGGGCGTGGCGTGGAGCCAGTCGCCCCCGGAGACGGCGGACGAGTTCCTGCAGGAAGCCGACCACGACATGCACGAGCGGAAGACCGCCCGCGCCCGTCGCGAGGCTGTCTGATCATGGGGGCCCCGACATGGCCCCCTGACTCATCGAGCGAAGGGGGCTACGCCCCCCTCGGACTCCCCCGGCCAGCGCTTGGAGCGCCCCGAGGAACCCGTGGCGCTCCTCGACACCCGAGAGCCGTCTAGCCCTTTCGCCTCCGGGCGACGAACGCCTCGATCCGCGCCCGTGCCTCCGGACTCGTCCGGAGCGCGGCGCCGTACGCCTCCGGCTCGCGGCCGAGCCGACCGACGCGGATGCCCGCCACGATCTCCTTCGTCGCCGCGAGTCCGCCCCGGGGCGCGCGCGCGATCTCCGCGGCCCACGCGGCGGCCGATGCCTCCAGCGTCGGCGGCGCCACGACCCGGTTGACGAGCCCCATCCGCAGCGCCTCGCTCGCGTGGACCGTGCGGCCCGTGAGCATCAGGTCGCGCGCGTGGGCGCCGCCGACGACGTCGAGCAGCCGCGCGATGCCGTAGCCGGGGTTGAAGCCGAGCGTGACCTCGGGCAGGCCGAAGCGCGCGCGGTCCGAGGCGATACGGAGGTCCTGCGCGACGGCGAGCATGAGCCCGCCGCCGAGCGCGTGACCGTCGATCGCGGCGAGCGTCACCTGGGGCAGCCGCGCGAACCGGTCCATGATCACGGCGAAGCGGCGCGCGAGCGTCTCGGCGGCCTCGCCGGTCAGCGTCGCCATCTCGGCGATGTCGTTGCCGGCGCAGAAGGCGCGCCCCCGGCCGGCGACCACGAGCACGGTCACGTCGCCCATCGCCGCGACGCGGTCGAGCGCGCCCTCGAGCGCGTCGGCCATCGCGTGGTTGAGCGCGTTGAGCGACTGCGGGCGGTCGAGTGTGAGCCGCGCCACGCCCTCGGTTGCCGTCAGCTCGATCACGCGCTACGCTTCCGCGGACGGAGCCAGGCGAGGGCGGCGAGCGTGGCACCGGCGACCGCCGCCGTGGCACCGGCGGCGCGCCAGAAGTTGGTGCGGAAGAACGGCACGCGGAAGAACGGCGAGCGATGATCCTCGGGGCGGAGCCGTCCGTCGAGCAGACCGTCCACGATCGTCATCGCTTCGGTCATGAGAACGTCCACCGTCGCGCGCGCGAACGCGGGGTCCGCCTTGGCCGGGTAGCCGACGTAACCCCGGCCGCCGTTCTTGAGCGGGTAGTTCGGCACGACGCGCTCCGGCCACGAGTAGGTCGCGGGCGGCAGGTCGCGGAACGAGCCGTCGACGAGGTCGGGACGCAGGAGCAGCATCAGCGACGTCTCCCACCAGCCGCCGTGCGCGTCCTCGGCGAAGGCCTGGCGCTCGTCGCCGGAGAGCGTCCGTCCGAGCGCCGCCTCGATCTTTTCCACGTACCGGCCCCGGAGGAACTCCCACGCGAGGTGGCCGGTGAAGGAGGCCATCGTCACGCCGTGGCGCCGCGAGACGATCGCCGCCGCCTCCTCGAGCGCGGCGAGGTGCGTCGGCCCGGCGTGGCCGTTGGCGACGAAGAGCCAGCGAAAGCCCGCGCGCGCGAGCGCGTCGCCGTAGTCCACGAGGACGTCGCGCACGACACGCTGGCGGACCGCGACGGTGCCGACCGTGTCGAAGGTGAAGGAGCCCACGTGCAGCGTCGGCGCGAGGACGACGGACCAGTCCGGGCGCGCGGCGACGAGACGGTCGGCGAGCGACTGGGCGAAGTGGCGCGCGGCGAAGGCGTCCACGCCGAGGGGCAGGTGCGGCCCGTGAGTCTCGAGCGGGCTCAGCGTGAGGAAGACCGCGGTGCGCGCGCGGTCGAGCGCGTCGAGCGACGGCGTCGACATCTCCTCCAGCAGGTGAATGCTCAAAAGCTACTCCCCCTCGTGGCGGCGAGATAGTCGGTCTTCGCGCACTCGAGCTCGTCCAGGATCGCCTGCCGCTCGGCGATCAGCCGCCGCGCCGCGTGCTCCCGCGTGAGCCGGAGCGCGTTGAAGTGGAGCCGGGCGCGCATCCGCCCGGCGCCGACGAGATACCGGTACGCGACGAGCCCGCTGAGCGGCAGCGACAGAAAGAACACGAGCGCCCAGCGCGCGCCCGCCAGGCGGCCGACGAGCCACGTCTCGAGACCCCAGAATACCGGATAGGCGACGATGCTGGCCAGGAGCCGCACCGTGGCGTAGTCGGTCTCCTTTCGCGCCATCCGCCGCGCGAGCGCGCGCGGGATCCAGTATGGCAGGACGTTGACGACGGCGCCGTAGACGAAAAAAGGAAAGCCGACGACCGCATCCCACCCGTGCCGCAGCCGCCGCCGCGCGGGCACGCGCTCGCCCTGCGCGCGCACGGCGTCGTCGCGCACGCGGTACTCGGCGAGTAGCGCGCGGTACGTCCGGATCCCCTGCCAGATCCGCTCGACGCGCTCGGGGTCGCGCGTCTTGAAGTGGCTCGTGGCGTCCGCGATCGAGCGCGAGAGGCGCACGAGGTCGATCTGCCCATCGCCGAGGCCGCGCTCCTCGCGCAGCGCGCGGACGAGGTCGCCCCGGTAGAGCTCCTCGACGGCGCGCACGAGCGCGCCCTCGTCGATGCGCGCGACGTGGACGACCTCGGCCTCCATGCCCCGCTGGATCTCGGTCGTCAGCGCGTCCACGGCGCGGACGGGATCGCGCGCGTACGCGTCGCGCCAGGACGCGACCGGGATCGGCGCGCCGAAGGCGACCAGCACGCGGCCGCGAAACGACTTGCGCGCCTCGAAGGAGAGCCCCACCGGGACGACCGCGAGGGCGCCGGGGTGGCGCTCCTCGAAGGCGAGCGCGATACGCGCGGCGCCTGTCTTGATGCGCTGGACGCGCGCCTCGGCGTGCGTCGTGCCCTCGGGGTAGATCGCGACCACGCGGCCGCCGGCGAGCGCCGCGTCCACGGCGGCGAACGTGTCGACGTTCTTGTCCATCTTGCCTGGGTCATCCTGCCGCCGGTAGACGGGGATCGCGCCGCAGGTGGAGAGAAAGCGCCCGAGCAGTGGGTTGCGGAAGAGCGCCGCCGTCGCCATGTAATGGACCTTGCGCGGGAGCACGCCGCCGACGAGGAACGAGTCGATGAGGTTGTTCGGGTGGTTGATGCACAGCAGAAGCGGGCCGCGCGCGGGGACGCGCTCGCCGTGGCGGACGTCCACCGATTTGAAGAAGAACCAGATCCAGAAGCGGACGATCGCGCGGACGATGGCGTAGAAGCGGTCGACCCGCTCCGGCGGAGCGTCGGCGGCGACGGCCGGCGCGCTCATACGGCGGGTCCGCTCATCGGGTATGATCCCCGGCGTGCTGGAGAATCTCGCCGAGCGGGTGAACGGGAATGCCGGGCTGGTCCGCCGCGGTTGTTATCTCTCCACGCGCTTTCTCGTCGGCATCGGCGACGTCGAGTGGCTCGTGACGGTGCACGCGGGACACGTCGAGCGCGTGGAGCGGGGCCCGTTCCTCATGCGCGACTGGGCGTTCGCCGTCCGCGGGAGCGCTGAGGCGTGGCGCCGCCACTGGGAGCCGGAGCCGGCCAGCGGATATCACGACCTCCTGGCGATGGCCAAGCACGGCCACGTGCGGATCGAGGGCGACCTGCGTCCGCTGATGGCCAATCTCAGATGGGTCAAGGACGTGCTGGCGCTGCCGCGGCCGGCGGCGCCGAGGCGCGCGGCGCCCGAGCTTCCGGAGGTCGAGCCGATCGTCGGCCGCTATCGTCGCATCGTCATCGGCGGCCGCGCCTGCCGCGTGTACTGGGAGGAGGCGGGGCAGGGGATCCCCCTCGTGTGCCTGCACACCGCGGGCGCCGACTGCCGCCAGTGGCGCTATCTCATGAACGACGCCGAGGTCACCCGGCACTTCCGCGTCGTGGCGTTCGACATGCCGTGGCACGGCAAGTCGCTGCCGCCGGAGGGCTGGCAGGACGAGGAGTACCGGCTGACGACCGACGCCTACATCGAGATGATCCGCGCGGTGATCCACGCGCTGGGTCTCGAGCGGACCGTCGTGCTGGGTTGCTCCATCGGAGGCAAGATCGTGCTCGAGCTGGCGCGGCGGCACGCGCGCGAGTTCCGCGCGCTGATCGGCGTGGAATCCGCCGCGTACCAGCCGCCCTGGTACGACGACACGGGCTGGCTCCACCGCTCGGATGTCCACGGCGGCGAGGTCGCCGGCGCGATGATGTCCGGTCTCATCGCCCCGCAGAGCCCCGGTCCGTCGCGCTGGGACACGCTCTGGATGTACATGCAGGGCGGCCCCGGCGTCTTCAAGGGCGATCTGCACTTCTACCGGGTGGACGGCGACTTCCGCGATCGCGTGAAGGAGATCGACACCGGCGCGTGCCCGCTCTGGCTTCTCACCGGCGAGTACGACTTCTCCTGCACCCCCGACGACACGCGCGCCACCGCTTCGAGCATCCCCGGCGCGCGGCTCACGATCATGGAGGAGATCGGCCACTTCCCGATGAGCGAGAACCCGGCGCAGTTCCGGCGCCACCTCCTGCCGGTGCTCGAGGAGATCCGGAAGCGCGGGTAGCGTCACGGCGCCTCGCGGCGCGCGTGAGCCTTCAGCAGCGACTCGAAGTCCTCCGATGGCAACGCGCGCGCCCAGTCGGCGCCCTCGCTCTCGGCGCCCCAGGCGTTCTGCATGAACTCGATGGCCTCGCGCTTCGTCGTGAAGCGACGCCAGAGGTGGCCCGCCGTCGAGCCGGGCCGCCGCTGGTGGAAGATGGGATCTTGAGGACCCTCCGGCTCGTGGGACACGCGCTGCCCGTCGCGATCCAGCGTGATCCATGCGCCGGCGATCCCGTGGCCCGAGAGCGTTCGCGCGCGCAGCGACTCCTCGCGCGGGAGCGACTCGATGTCGCAGAGGTGGGGGCCGTAGAAGACGGGCACGGTCTCGGCGGGGACCGACAGTTCCGACGCCATGGGACCGTCGTCGGGGTCGCCGTGCGCGTCGAGGAGCGCCTTGGACTCTTCTCCGATCCAGAACGACCCGCCGCCGAGGTGCAGGTCGGGCCACGCCTCGACCACGGCACCCTGCGGCACGAGCCCGCGACGGCGCACCATCTCCACGCCGTCGGTCATGTAGTAGAGACGAATACCGAGCCTTCCATGAGCCGCCGCGCCGTGCGGTAGACCGTCACGCTCTCCGCCCACGGCCGGCCGTCGCGCATGGCGACGCGCGCGGCGATCGGCAGCACGCCGGAGGGATGGCCGAGGCGCACGTCGCCGTCCCCGGGCCGGCAGACCTCTTGCACCACGGTGCCCGGGATTCGCGCGGCCACGGCGAGGCACATCGCCACGGTCAGTGCGAATGCCCGATGGCAGTTGCCCATCGAGATCACGCGCGACACGATGTCCGCGTCGTCCCCGGTGCCGGGCGGCGCCGCGACGAACGCGACTTTCGGCACCGACGCGCTGCCGGGGATCCCCATGCGCCGCGCGGCTTCGACGCGGATCTTCTCTAGTCGCGCCGAGAGATCGCGGTCTCCGTCCACGGCCTGTGGTGTCTCGCTGCCCGTGAGGCCGAGGTCTCGCGCCCGGACGAAGACGACGGGATTCGTCGCGTCCACGAGCGAGGCCTCGATCCCGTCGAGGCTCTCGCGCACCGTGCCCGTCGGGAGAAGGCGCCCCGTGACGGCGCCGCCCGGGTCGAGGAAGTCGAGCGCGATGCGGGCGCCGCGACCGGCCACGCCCGGCAGGACGAAGTCGCCCTCGGCGAGCGCCGCGCCGTCACGCGTCGGCACGCGGGCGACGATGATCTTCTTCGTGTTGGTGTTGTGGATGCGCACGACTGTCTCGCTGTCCGTGGACTTCACGAGGCCCTCGTCGATCGAGAACGGGCCGACGGACGACGAGCAGTTGCCGCAGTTGCCGTTATAGTCCACGACGGGCCTGCCGACCTCGACCTGGGCGAACGTGTAATCCACGTCGGCGTCGGGGTGGCTGGCGGGACCGATCATGCAGGCTTTCGAGAGCGAGGAGATGCCGCCGCCCATGCCGTCGAGCTGACGGCCGTACGGGTCGGGGCTGCCGAGCGCGGCCAGGAGAATGGCGTCGCGCGTCGGCCCCGCCGGCGGCAGATCGGACGTGTGGAAGACGAGGCAGCGGCTCGTGCCGCCGCGCATGTAGACGGCACGGATCTTGTGTTGGCTCATGTTTGAAGGGCTCGCCCCGTCGCCTTCGTGTGGGCGAGGACGCCGCCCGCGAGGAGAATGTCGCGCTCGCGCGGCGTGAGCGGGCATGACGCCGTGAACCGGGCGCCCGTGCGGAGGTTGACGACGGCCACGCGGTCGCCCGACGCGAGCGCCGCGCGGAG
>JBOHQB010000350.1:0-2303 GCA_050731995.1 Candidatus Rokuibacteriota bacterium | reverse complement strand
AGCAATAGGTCGCGGTGACGCGCCGGTAGAGCGGGTGGACGCCCCGCGCGAGGGCGATCTCGCGCCGCTCCGTCGTCGCGTGGGCCATCAGCGCCGCCTCGGCGAGCGACGAGGCGCCGTCGTAGATGGACGCGTTGGCGACATCCATGCCCGTGAGCTCGGCGATCATCGTCTGGTACTCGTAGATCGTCCGGAGCGTCCCCTGGCTCGCCTCGGGCTGATACGGCGTGTAGGCCGTGAAGAACTCGCCGCGCGAGATCAGGTGGTTGATCGGGCTCGGCACGTAGTGGTCGTAGGCGCCCCCGCCCATGAAGCAGGCGTACTGGTCGGCGTCGGCGTTCTGCGCCGCGAGCGCGCGCATGTGGCGGATCAGTTCGGTCTCGGCGAGCGGCTCGGGTAGCGCGAGCGGCCGGGACAAGCGCGCCTTCGGCGGAATCTTGACGAGGAGGTCCTCGATCGTGGAAGCGCCGATCGTCGCAAGCATCGCCTTCTGGTCGGCGGCGGTGTTGGCGATGTAACGCTGGGCCATCAGTGACCGGCCTCCGCGACGAGCTTCTCGTACTGGTCGGCCGTGAGGAGGTTCTCGAGCTCCTTCGGATCCGACGGCGCGATCACGATCATCCAGCCCTTGCCGTACGGGTCCTGGTTCACCGTCTCGGGCGCCTTCGGCAGGGCCGCATTGACATCCACGACCTCGCCCGAGAGCGGCGCGAATAGATCGGACACCGCCTTGACGGACTCGACGACGCCGAACCCCTTGTTCTGCGTCACCTTGCCGCCGACTTTCGGCAGCTCGACGAAGACGACGTCGCCGAGCTGCTCCTGGGCGAAGTGGGTGATGCCGACGCGCACGCGCGCCCCTTCCGGCTTCGCCCACTCGTGCTCGCGCGTGTATTTGAGATCCTTGGGAATGTTCGCCATCGTCAGGGTCCTCTCATCCCGCTTTCTTGACTCGCGGGGCCCAAAACGGGGTCTTGACCACCCGTGCGGGCTTGGCCTCGCCGCGAATCTCGACGCCGAGCTCGGCGCCGACGGCCGCGTGCGCGGTCGCCACGTACGCCATCGCGATGCAGCGCTCGACCGACGGTCCGAACGAGCCCGACGTCACCACGCCGACCGGGCCGCCGTCCTTGACGACCGGATATCCGTGGCGCGCCACCGCGCGCTCGGCCATCTCGAGACCGACGAGGCGCCGCGCCGGGCCCGCGGCGCGCACGCGCTCGATCGCGTCCCGGCCGATGAAGTCGCCTTTCGTCGGCTTCACCACCCAGCCGAGCGCCGCCTCGAGCGCGTTCGTCGTCTGGTCGATGTCGTTGCCGTAGAGCGCGTACTTCATCTCGAGTCGCAGCGTGTCGCGCGCGCCGAGGCCGACCGGCACGACGCCGTCCGCGCGACCGCCGTCGAGCAGCGCCGTCCACAGCCGCTCCGCGTCGCCGGCCGCCAGGTACAGCTCGAAGCCGTCCTCGCCCGTGTAGCCGGTGCGCGAGATCAGCGTCGCGACGCCCGCCACCTTGCCCCGGGCGCAGCGGTAATAGCCGATCGCGGTGACGTCGCGATCCGCGAGCCGGCCGACGAGGCTCTCGGCCTTCGGCCCCTGGATCGCGATCAGCGCCGTGTCGTTCGAGACGTTACGCCACGCGCCGCCGCCGCGCTCCCCCTGGATGTGGGCCCAGTCCTTGTCGATGTTCGAGGCGTTGACGGTGAGCATGTAGCGGTCGGGCGCGAGTCGATAGAGGGTGAGATCGTCCGCGATGCCGCCGTCGGGGTAGCAGAGGAGCGAGTACTGGATCTGGCCGACCTCGAGCGCCGCGGCGTCGTTGGTGGTGAGGCGCTGGAGCGCGGCGAGCGCGCCCGGGCCCTCCACCTCGAACTCGCCCATGTGGCTCACGTCGAAGAGCCCGACGGCCGCACGCACGGCCTTGTGCTCCTCGATGATCCCGGCGTACTGCACCGGCATCTCCCAGCCGCCGAAGGGCACCATGCGCGCGCCGGCCTTCACGTGCGCGTTCCAGAGCGGAGTGCGCTTGAGCGGGGTCTCCACGGGCGACCCAGTAGACCATTCCCGCGGGAGACCGGTCAAGACGCGGGATGCGCGGCGCGAGCGGGACTCGGCGCGTAAAGCCCGCCCGGACCCGCGGGCTCCACGCGCCGGCGAATCCGACTAGCGGCTCACGTTGTAGCCGCGGCCCATCATGCAGTTCGCGTAGGCCTGGTTGTACTGGTCCTTACCCGCGCTGTGCTGGTACACGCCGCCGCCGACGGCGCCGACGGTCGCGCCCGACGCGGCGCCGATCGCCGCGCCC
>JBOHQB010000349.1:0-8862 GCA_050731995.1 Candidatus Rokuibacteriota bacterium | reverse complement strand
CCCCCGCCGGCCCGGGCCGGCCCGCGCGGCGCTCGACGCGGGGGCCCGCGCGATCAACGACGTCTCCGGGCTGTCCGACCCGTCCGTCGCGCGCCTCGTGGCGGAGCACGACGCGGGCGTCATTCTCATGGCCAACCCGTCCACGCCCCGGAGCCGGACCGCGGCGACGCCCATCGCGACCGTCCGTGCCCTCCTCCAGGGCTGTCTCGAGCGCGCGCGGGCGGCGGGCATCCCGGACGAGCGCGTCGTGCTCGACCCCGGGATCGGCTATTTCCGCGGCGAGCGGCTGGCGTGGCCCGTGTGGGACCTCCAGGTCTTGGCCGACCTCGAGGCGCTGGCAGAGCTCGGCCGCCCGCTCTGCGTCGGCGTGTCGCGCAAGTCCTTCATCGGGGAGATCACCGGACGCACCGCGACGGACGACCGGCTGCCCGGCTCGCTCGCCGCGACGACGATGGCGGTCCTGAACGGGGCCGCGCTCATCCGCGCCCACGACGTGGCGGAGACGCTGGACGCCGTGCGCGTCGCCGAGCGTCTGCGCCGCGCGACACGCGGCTGACGCCGTGCCGCGCCTCTTCGGCACCGACGGCATCCGCGGCGTCGCGAACGAAGACCTCCTGACGCCGGAGCTCGCGTTCCGCGTGGGCCGGCAGTTCGTCGCCACGCTCCAGGGCGCGCAGGGCAACGGGCGGGTCCGGGTCGTGATCGGACGCGACACGCGGTTGTCGGGTCCGCTCCTCGACGCGGCGATGGTCGCCGGGCTCCTCTCGGCCGGCGCCGAGTGCTTTGCGGTCGGCGTGCTGCCGACGCCGGGCATCGCCCACCTCACGCGCGCGCTCGGCGCGCAGGGCGGCATCGTGCTCTCGGCTTCGCACAACGCGTTCGAGGACAACGGCATCAAGCTCTTCTCGGGCGAGGGCACGAAGCTGCCCGACTCGGCCGAGGCCGAGATCGAGCAGGCGCTCGCCGGGCCGGACCGGGCGCCCCGGGCCCACGGCGCCGCGATCGGCCGGCTCGTCGCCTACGATCGCGCGGAGACGACGTACGCGGACTTCCTCTGCGGCTGCTTCCCGCTCGACCTCGGCGGGATGACGATCGCGCTGGACTGCGCCCACGGCGCCACGTACCGCGTCGCACCGCGCGTCTTCCGGCGCCTCGGGGCGCGCGTCGTCA
Organism: Candidatus Rokuibacteriota bacterium; assembly: GCA_050731995.1. Taxonomy (GTDB): domain Bacteria; phylum Methylomirabilota; class Methylomirabilia; order Rokubacteriales; family CSP1-6; genus JBOHQB01. Next base: position 7,692 of record JBOHQB010000349.1, on the reverse strand, counting down.
CGATCGGCGCCCGTCCCGACGGCACCAACATCAACGCGAGGGTCGGCGCGCTCTACCCGGAGGGTCTCGCGCGGAGGGTCCGCGCGCGGAAGGCGGCCGTCGGCTTCGCGTTCGACGGCGACGGCGACCGGCTGATCTCGGTGGACGGCGAGGGCGAGATCCGCGACGGCGACTACGCGCTCGCGATCGCCGCGCGGCACCTCGCCGCGCACGGGCGGCTCAAGGCCGGCGTGGTCGTCTCGACCGTCATGGCCAACGCCGGTCTCGAGGCGGCCCTTCGCGCGGCCGGCGTCGGCCTCGTCCGGACGCAGGTCGGGGACCGTTACGTCCTCGAGGAGATGCAGAAGATCGGGGCGAACCTCGGCGGCGAGCAGTCGGGCCATCTGCTCTTCCTCGATCACGCGCCGGCCGGCGACGGAATCCTCTCGGCGCTGGCCCTGCTCGCGGTCATGCGCGAGACGGGCGAGCCGCTCGCCGGCCTCGCGCGGTGCCTCACCAAGTTCCCGCAGGTGCTCGTCAACGTGCCCGTGCAGTCGAAGCCGCCGCTCGAGACGCTCGCCGGCGTTGCCGAGCGGGTCGCCCGGTTCGAGCGCGAGATGGGCGGCTCGGGCCGGATACTGCTGCGCTATTCGGGCACCGAGTCGCTCGCGCGCGTGATGGTCGAGGGCGCCGACGAGGCGAGGATCCGGGCGATGGCGGACGAGCTGGCCGGGCTGATCCGCTCCGCCGTCGGCTGAGACGATGAACGTCTGCGGCATCGGCGTCGATCTGGTGAAGATCCCGCGCATGCGCGCCGTGATCGAGCGGTGGGACCAGCGGTTCCTCGCGCGCGTGTTCACCCCCGCCGAGATCGCGTACTGCCGCGGGCGCCGCGACCCGATCCCGCACTTCGCCGCGCGCTTCGCCGCCAAGGAGGCCGGGCTCAAGGCTCTCGGCACCGGGCTGCGGTTCGGCATCCGGTGGCGGGATCTGGAGGTGCTGCGCGAGCGCGGCCAGGCGCCGACGCTCCTGCTCCACGGCCGCTCGCGCGAGATCGGGCTCCGCCTGGGCGGTCGCCGCATGCTGCTGGCGCTGACGCACGACGGCGACTACGCGCTCGCTCAGGCGCTGCTGGTGGACGATGATCCACTGGTCACGGCTCCGGCGGCTCGCTAGCGTGGCCGCCGGACCGCTCGTCCTCTACGGCTGCGCCGCGCACGCCGTGGAGTTCCCGCCGACCGACGCGCGCGGCCACATCGCCGCCCGGGCCGGCAAACCGGGCCTGGTCGTCGCCGCCCCGCACGCCACCTCGGACGTCAGGACGGGTGACATCGCCGCCGAGATCGCGCGGCGCACGGGCTTCGGCCTCGTCGTCGCCAGCGGCTTCACGACCGAGGCCGACCCGCGCGAGAGTCCGCGACGCCGCTTCGAGGTCAACCGGCCGCTCGAGGGGACGCCGGGGCGCCCGCAGTCCGAGGAGACCGCGACCGAGGCCGCGCGCCGCGTCTACGAGGCGTACGAGCGGCGCGTGCGCGAGGCGGCGCAGGGGCCGCTGCGGTTCTACTGCGAGATCCACGGTAACAACCACCGCGACGCCGCGGGGCGCATCGAGATCGCGACCGTCGGGATCTCGATGGAGCTCGCGCTCCGCCTGCGCGCGCTCGCCGAGCTGATACGCGACGCGCATCTGCGCGTCCACCGGCAGGCGCCGAGCCTCGCGGTCCTGATCGAGCCGGCCGACGTGCTGCGCTATTCGGCGTCGGGCGCCAAGCGCGACGGAATCCTGAGAGTGCCCCAGCGCGCGCTCCATATCGAGCTGCCCAGGGTCGCGCGCGTCGAGTTCCAGGAGGTCTACACCGCCATCCTCGCGGACTTCATCGCCCAGGCCGCGACGCTCCCCGAGGGCCGCTGATGCGGCGGCACATGCTCACACCGACCACCGCGCGACCGCGGGTCCTGCCGCGACACTCGACCCCGTTCGTCGAGCCACCCCCGCCCGGTGTGGGGTCCCCCGGCTCGCCGCCCGTGGTCGCGTGCCGCGTCACCCGCGGCCGCACGCATTTCCGGCGCTAGGCGTGCTCCCCGTCTTCAGCGTGGCGGAGATGCGCGCGCTCGACCGGCGCACGATCGCTCGGCTCGGCATCCCCGGCGGGACGCTCATGGAGAATGCCGGTCGCGGCGCGGCGCGGGCGATCGTGCGCGCGGCGGGCGTCCTCGGACTGCCCCGGCGGGGCGGCCGGGTGGTCGTCGTCTGCGGCAAGGGTGGGAACGGCGGCGACGGCTTCGTCGTCGGCCGCCATCTCGCCGGCGCGGGCCGTCGGGTCGAGGTCTTTCTCCTGGCGCCCGTCACCGAGCTCACCGGCGATCCCGCCGCCAAGCACGGCGAGCTCGTCCGGGCCGGCATCAAGCCGCGCGTGGTCACGGACGACGCCGTTCTCGCGCCGGCCCTGGCGCGCGCGGACCTCGTCGTGGACGCCCTCCTCGGCACCGGCGCCCGCGGCGTCCCGGCGCCGCTCGTCGCGCGCGCGATCGCGCGCGTGAACGCCTGCGGCCGGCCCGTCGTGGCGCTCGACATTCCCTCCGGCCTGCCCGGCGACGGGGAGACACCGGAGGGCGCCGTCGTCCGCGCGGCGCTCACGACGACCTTCGCCGGGCTCAAGCGCGGCCTCGTGGGCGGGCGCGGGCCGGAGTACGCGGGGCGCGTCGAGGTCGTGGACATCGGCATCCCGCCGGTCGAGGTCGGCCGGGGGATCTCGACGTTCCTCGTGGAGCGGAGCGACGTGGCGGCGCTCTTCCCGCCGCGGCCGCGCGACGGCCACAAGGGGATCTATGGGCACCTGCTCCTGCTCGCGGGCTCCGTCGGCAAGACGGGCGCCGCCGCGCTCGCGGCGCGCGCGGCCATGCGCGCGGGCGCCGGGCTCGTGACCGTCGCGACCCCGGCGAGCGCGCAGCCCGTCGTCGCCTCGCTGGTCCTCGAGGCGATGAGCGTCCCGCTCCCCGAGACGCCGGCGCACACCGTCGCGCCGTCGGCGGCGCCGCGAATCGCGGAGCTGGCCGCGGAGCGCGACGCGGTCGCGCTCGGCCCGGGCCTCGGCCTCGACGACGACACGCTGGCCCTCGTGCGCGACCTCGCGCGCGCGCTCGACCGTCCCACGGCGCTCGACGCCGACGCGCTGAGCGCGCTGGCCGGACATCTCGACGCGCTCCGCGCGGCACGCGGCCCGCGGGTACTGACCCCGCATCCCGGGGAGATGGCCCGGATGCTCGGCGTCAAGACGGAGGACGTCCAGCGCGACCGGATCGGCGTCGCCCGGCAGTTCGCGACGACGTACGGCGTCCATCTCGTCCTCAAGGGCGCGACGAGTGTCGTGGCATCGCCCGACGGCCGAATACGACTGAATCCAACCGGTAACCCGGGGATGGCCTCGGGCGGCACCGGCGACGTGCTGACCGGGATCCTGGGTGCGTTCCTCGCGCGGGGACTCACCCCGGGCAACGCGCTGATGGCCGCGGTCTGGCTCCATGGCATGGCGGGAGACATCGCCGCCGAGTACACGGGCCAGGAGGCGCTCGTCGCGAGCGACGTGATCGACGCCCTGCCGGAGGCGTTCGATCGCCTGACGCGTGGCGACGACTAGGCTGACCGCGGCGACACCGGAGGAGACCGCCGCCGCCGGCGAGCGCCTCGGCGAGACGCTCGGTCCGGGCGACGTGGTCGGGCTCACCGGTGAGCTGGGCGCCGGCAAGACCTGCTTCATTCAGGGCCTCGTGCGCGGCCTCGGCGTCACGACCTGGGCGACCAGTCCAACCTTCGTGCTGATCAACGAGTATCGTGGCCGGCTGCCGGTGCACCACGTGGACGCCTACCGGACGGAGAACCTCACCGAGCTGCTCGACCTCGGGCTCCTGGACCTGATAGGCGGCTCGGGCGTGACGCTGGTCGAGTGGGCCGACAAGTGCGCTCCGCTGCTGCCGCCCCGTGCCGTGCGTGTCACGATCGAGGGGGTCGGCGACGAGCCGCGGACGATCACGATCCAGCGCTGAATGAATCTTCAGACATTGACAGCTTGTCGCCCAGGGCCTACGTCTTGGCGATGGCTGTGCCAGCCGTGGCCGCAGGCGAGGCGACCCCGTAGTCATGGCTGTGCGAGCCGTAGACCGTTCGACGGGCGAGGCGAGCCTGTAGTCATGGCTGTGCGAGCCGTAGACCGTTCGACGGGCGAGGCGAGCCTGTAATCATGGGTATCGAGCGACTGCCGGAGAGCGAGCGCCCGCGCGAGCGCTTGTGCTGGAGCGGGCCCGAGGCGCTCGCCGACGCCGAGCTGCTCGCGCTCCAGCTCGGCTCGGGCACGCGGGGGCGAGACGCCGTCCAGGTGGCCCGCGAGATGCTGGCCCAGTACGGCTCGCTGGCGGGCGTCGCGGGTCGCGCGATCGGCGAGCTGGTGCGCACGCCCGGAGTCGGGCCGGCCAAGGCGGCGCGCCTCGTCGCCGCCTTCGAGCTCTCACGCCGACTGCGCGCACGGACCCCGGGCGCGCGGGTCAAGCTTGCGTCGCCCGCCGAGGTCTACGCGGCCTTCGGGCCGCTCATGGAGGACCTGCCGCGGGAGGTCTTCCGCGTGGCGCTGCTCGACGCCCAGAACGGGCTCCTGCGCGACCTCGTGATCTCCGAGGGCACCCTGTCGGCGAGCTTGGTGCACCCGCGCGAGGTGTTCAAGCCGGCGATCCTCGAGTCGGCCGCGTCCATCATTCTGCTCCACAACCACCCGAGCGGCGATCCCACACCCAGCCGCGAGGACCTCCGCCTCACCCGCCAACTCGTGGAGTGCGGGCGGCTGCTCGACTTCCGTATCCACGACCATGTCATCATCGGCCGGGGCCGCTTCGCGAGCCTGGCCGAGCAAGGTCTGATCTGAACGCCGTGGGTATCCGGGTACGGACCGTCGGCCTGGAGGAGCTCCGCGCGGCCAAGGCGCATCTGGAGGCGCACGGCGTCCGGATCCAGGGCGGGCCGGGTCGCGAGCTCCCAGCCGCTCAGTCTCTGACCACTAGCCCTTCGCGAGCTTCTCGATCTCCTTGCGGGACATGGTTTGCATGCGCGTCAGGAGGCCTTTGACCTTCCGCTCCGAGGTGTGATCCGCGAGGATCAGCTTCTTCGAGCGGGTGCTGTTGGCGATATATGCCACCCAGTCGTCGAGGTTCGGTGTGCCGCGATAGGCGACGGTCATGCCGCTGAGTCGCATGCGTCGCCGGCCTTCCACCTTAGCGAGTGGTTTGCGCTCCATGGCCTCTCTCAGTGATTGCCGGTCGCGCGGGACCGAATAACGTCGGTGGGAGTCTCGATGGGCACGCCGCCCACCTTACGAAGGTCCGGAATTCAGTGTCAAGGCTTCGTTTCGGCGCATGAAATGCGCCGCCGCGCGGCGGCGCCGCGATCTACGCCTGTAGTCATCGAGAAAAAATCGCAGCGCGCGCCTCATGTGGACGAATGACGCGGCTTTTTTCATCCGCCGCCCGTGAGGCCGCATCACGCCGTGCGATTTTCGTGGCTGTGGATAGTGGTGGACAAGTGGATAAGGTGTGGGCAAGTTCGGGCGTCTACCGGGCGGCCAGCAGGTCTTCCAGGATGAGCCGCGCCAGGATCGGACCGCGCGTGATGAATCCGGTGAAGTAACCGACCGCCGTGGCGCCCTCGTCGAGCAGCCGGCGCGCCTTGTCGGGCGCGTCCACGCCGCCCGTCGCGATCAGCTGCAGGCGATCGCCGAAGGCGCGGCGCGTGCGGCGCAGATTCTCCAGCGTGGCGGCGAAGATCTCGGGCCCCGAGAGTCCGCCGGCGCGCTGCGAGAGGCGCGGCTCCTCGATCCGGCGCGCGTTTCCGTAGTTGACGATCGTGATCCCGGCCTCGAGCGCCGCCGGGATGATGGACCGCTCGTTGGCGTCGACGAAATCCGGCGAGATCTTCACGATCAGCGGGCGTCGCGAGGCCGCCCGGACCGCCTCCAGCATGCTCCGCAGCTCGCGCGGGCGCTCGCTCCACGCGTAGACGAGCGCCGTGTTGGGCGATGAGATGTTGAACTCGACGAGATCGCCGAAGGGGCCGAGCGCTTGGGCCAGCGCGACGTTGTCCTCCGCGGACTCGCCCGCCACGCTGACGATCAGCGGCACACGACGGGGCAGCCGCTCGAGCGTCGCGCGGAACGTCGCGAGCCCCGGGTTCTGAAAGCCGTTGCAGTTGACGAGGCCCGGGCCCGCGGCGGAGCGGAGGCGGACGAGGTTCGGCTGCGGATGGCCGGGCCGGGAGTCGCGGGTGATGGACTTCGCCGTCACCGCGCCGAAGCCGAGCCCCATCGCGCGTCGCAGGATCGTCCCGTCGTAGTATTGCGCCGCCAGGACGAGAGGGTTCGGGAGCCGCACGCCGCCCAGCGTCACCGCGAGGCGGGGATCCTCGAGACGGAAGAGCGGCAGCCGGTCGAGCGGCAGCAGGCGGAGGGCGGTCTGGCCGAGGGAGATCGCGACCGGCTCGGGCAGGCGACTCAGGACGCCGTCGTAGAAGAGGCGATAGAGCGTGGCCAGCGCGCGCGTCATGCGAAGGGACCGCACGAGGATACCATTGATTGAATGGCTCGCCGGAGGCTAGGCTAGACCGTGGTGAGACGACTGGGCCTCCTCGGTGTCGCGCTGCTCACGGCGGCGTGTGCCGCGGCGCCGCTCTCGCGGCCCGTCGGCCACGAGCTCGGGCGCGCGGCGATCCCCGGATTCTCGTTCGCGGCCGACACGTTCGCGTTCCCCAACGAGGTCCGCGCGCACCATCCCGACGACCCCGACCTGTACGCGAACTACTGCTTCGTGCTCGCGCGCTCGCTGCGCCAGTTCTTCGTCAACGCGCGCTTCGACCCGGCCGCGCCGCGCGTCGACCACGACGAATACGTGCGCCGCGTCCGCGCGGTCGTCGCGCGCGCGCCCTGGCAAGCGCCGCTGCCACCGGACGCGCGCGTCGTCATCCCCGGCTACGCGACGCTGCGCGAGTTCTCGCGGGCCGAGGAGGCCGCGGTGAAAGAGGGCCTCGGCGGGCGGTTCTGGACGCTCGTGCACTGGACGAACTGGCGCGTGACGTTCTGGGTGACCCGCGATCATCAGAGCCAGGTCGCGCGGGAAACGGTGGAGGAGCTCGTCGCGGGCCGGCTCGTGCAGCTGCTCGTGACCAACTGGCCGACGCCCGAGCTCAACCACACGGTCGTCGCCTACGGCTTTCGCGAGACGCCGTCGGGCGTCGAGTTCAGCGTCTGGGATCCGAACGACCCCGACACGCCCGGCAGCGTCGTGTACGAGCGCGCCGGACAACGCTTCTGGGCGAGCCGCCTCTACGACACCCGGCCCGGGCCGATCCGGGCGTTCCGGATGTACTACTCGTGGATGCTCTGAACACCGTCGCGCTGAAGCGCGGGGATCCGCCGCGCTGGCACGACCACGGCTGGAACCGTGCCGGCGTGTACCGCGCCTGCGCGCTCGCCGCGGCGGCGCTCCCGCGCGGGGCCCGCCTCGCGCTCGCGTCGTGGGTCGCCCGCCGTCTCGCGCATCGCTTCACGGCCGAGCGCGCCGCGCTCGAGGCGAGCCTTGCGCGGATCGTGCCCGCCGCGGACGCCGCCCGCCGCGCGTGGCTCGCCGACGAGGTGTTCCGGCACTTCGCGCTTTGCTTCGCCGACCTCGTCTCGGCGA
>JBOHQB010000348.1:0-6428 GCA_050731995.1 Candidatus Rokuibacteriota bacterium | reverse complement strand
CGTCCATCGCAACATGATCGTGGTCACAAGCGACGGCGTGATCGTAACCGATCCCATAAGCCCCGATGCCGCCACGCTGATGATGGGGGAGATCAAGAAGCTCACGAACCAGCCCGTAAAACTGGTCCTCTACAGCCACAATCACTGGGATCACATCGCCGGCGCCCGGATATTCAAGGATGCCGGTGCCAGGATCATCCAGCACGAATTGGCGGCAAAGAACACTCCTCCGAACCCCGCGGTTGTTCCTGCCGACCAGACCTTCTCAGGCAACAAGCATGTTGTGACGTTGGGCGACCAGACGGTGGAGCTCATCTATCTGGGCCCGAGTCACGGGTCGGGCATGGTGGCCATGCTGTTGCCGAAGGAGCGGATCCTGCACACGATCGACACCGTGACTCCCGGGCGTGTGGTGTTCCGAGGGATGCCGGATTTTTTCCCGCAGGACTGGATCAAGGCGCTGAAAATGATGGAGCAGCTCGATTTCGATCGCATCGTTCCAGGCCACGGGCCGGCAGCCGCGCCGAAATCGGCAGTGACCGAACAGCGGCAATACCTGGAAGATTTGAGCGCGTCCGCTCGTGAAGCGGTCAACAAGATCGGCAATCCCTACGCCTTGGACAAGATCACCGAGCTCGTGAAGGACGATCTGCGACCGAAGTACGGCAAGTGGAGCGAGTTCGACAATTGGATGATTCTGAACGTCGATCGGGTTCTCCTCGAGCAACGGCTCGGCTGGTAGGTAGATGTGAAGCGTCAAGAGGTTATTTCTCTAGACTGACCTAAGCGAGCAGCTGGTGCGAAGCCCTTGATGCCCTGATGGGGGCGATGCCAGTTGTAGTGGTGCATCCAGCGCTCGAGCATCGCGCGGTGCGCTCGGATGCGGCAAGTCCTTCAAGATCATGACCATCGACATCCACACCGTGCAGGACGGCAAGCTCGTCGAGGCCCACCATGCGGAGGACTGGGCGGGCGCGATTCGCCAGTTGTCCGCGAAGTAGGGCTTCGCCCGCCGGGACGCGAGACCGGATGCGCGGCCCGCGTCCCGGAGCGGGGAGCCCTCATCGCCTGGGATCGAGATCACGGCGCCATGAAGATGAAGCAACAAGTCATTGAATCCGGTGGGGGGCCCGCCTACGAGTGGGCAAACGATCATATCTGCGTGAAAACGACGTGCGACCATGCCGACGGACGCGTAACCGTGGTCGAGGACAGACTCAAGCCCGGATTCCATCTTGCGCGCCACTACCACAAGAAAATGACCGAGATCTTCTACGTGCTCGAAGGGCAGGTGACCTTCGATTTCGACGACGAAGCGATCGTCGCCTCGCAGGGAACGACCATCAATATTCCGCCGAATGTCACCCACGAGGTCAAGAGCGAAAAAGGGGCGCGTCTCATCACGGTGTTCAGTCCTGGCGGGTTTGACAAGTATCTCAAGGAGCTCGCGGCGATGACCGAGGAGCAATTCGCGGATGGCGTTCTGATGCGAACGCTGGCGGAGAAGTACGACACTTGGATGGTGTAGGCCGGCATGGCCCCATAGCCTGAACGTTCGGCGGCTCACCCGGATGAATAATCGTCACGCCGGCGCGAGTTTCGACGCCTCGATGGTCGCCGAGATTAGGAGTGTTGGCGGGGCCGTAAAGGCGCCGGATTCTGAGGTTCGGCGCGCAGCGCCCCCAAAATCCTTCCTCTTTTCCTAGCGCGCAACGGCCAAGATTCGTCCCAAGTGGGCGAGCTTCGTGGCTGATTCGGAACTGTAATCAGCCGGATCATTTTGCCATCTTTTGTAATCCGTGATGGGGATCCATTCTCCGCGTGACGTGGTCGCGGCCCGTGCGCTTGGGCGTCTAGGTCCGGAAGGGTAACCCTGCAGTAACACCGTCCGCGCCACAACAAGAAGGAGGAGTTCATGAGCGGATACGACTACATTGTCGTAGGCGCAGGTTCAGCCGGGGCAGCGTTGGCCGCCCGTCTCTCCGAAAACCCTGATCGTAGGGTGCTCGTGCTGGAAGCTGGCCCAGATTATCGCGCCGGAGATGCACCTCCCGAGATGCAAAGCCCGAATTTCTGGAACATCGTGCAAGATGAAAAGTACCACTGGCCGCAGCTGCAGGGGCGGGCAACGGAGAAGCGAGAGCCACAGCTCTATTTGCGTGGTCGCGGGCTAGGCGGGAGTTCTGCCATTAACGCGCAGGTGCCCTGCCGCGGCATGCCGGAAGACTATGACCGCTGGGTTGAGCTGGGCTGCACGGGCTGGTCAAGTGCCGAAGTGCTCCCGACCTTCATCCGCTTGGAAGACGACCTCGATTGTGGTGACCACCCCTACCACGGCCGTGGCGGCCCGATTCCTATCAGCCGCGATCCCTTGGACCGATGGGGTTCAGTCAGCCGCGCAGTGCGCGAGGCGGCACTCGCCCTCGGGTATGAGTGGTCAGATGACCACAACGCTCCGACCAGCACGGGAGTCGCGACCTCGGCGAGCAACAGTCGTGCAGGCAGGCGCATCTCGACCAATGATGCGTATCTGGAGCCCGCGCGCAGCCGCCCGAATCTGGAGATTCTCGGTGACGCGTTAGTGGACCGGGTCGACTTCACCGGGCGCCGGGCGACCGGCGTCCGAGTTCGTATAGGCAAGAGCTGGACGAGCCTACGTGGGAGGGAAATTGCTCTCTGTGCTGGGGCGATTCACTCGCCCGCGATTCTGCTGCGATCCGGCATCGGGCCGCGAGACGAGCTGCAGGCGCTTCAGGTAACTCCTGTGGCGGAGTTACCGGGGGTCGGGCAAAACCTCGGCGAGCATCCAGTCGTGGGGGTCACGCTGCGATTGCGCCCAGAAGCGTGGGCCGAGTCAGTCCACACGCGCCTTTGTAACTGCTGCGTGCGCTACAGCTCGGGATTCGAGGGCACGGGAGTCAACGACATGATGCTGCTTGCCAACAATCTGATGGGGGCGGATGACAGGTCACGCGCCATGGGGAGCATCTGGGTAGCGGTCTTAGAAGCGTATTCGCGCGGACAGCTCAGGCTGACGACCCCTGATCCCGAGGTTGAGCCACAAATCAACTTCCGGCTGCTTTCCGATACGCGAGACCTTGTGCGGTTGTGTGATGGGGCGCGGCGCCTGTTGGCCCTAGCACAGCATCCTGCGATCTCAGCGATTGCTGAGGAAGTGTTGGTGGGAGGAGCGTCAAGCTTAGCGGGGGCTGAGGAAGGAGCTGAAGGGATAACAGCTCAAGGTATCGAGGATTTGCGTGACGATGCGCAGCTCGACCAGTGGGTACGGACAGAGTGTATGCCCTGGGTGCATGCGGTGGGAACGTGTCGGATGGGAGCTATAGGGGACTCTCAAGCCGTCGTCGACCCGGAGTGCCGAGTGATCGGCGTTGAAGGGTTACGGGTGGTAGACGCTTCCGTGATCCCCGTGCCCCCTCGTGCCCCCACCCACTTGACGGCAGTGATGATAGGCGAACACATGGCAGCGCGGATGCCGCGGAGCGGCTCCTGGAGAGGGGAAGAGGAATAGACGGAACGTGAGCGGTCGGGGGCGCGCCGCTCATGGGCGTGCCGTTTCCAAGGCCAAGGCCTGGCGCGACGTGGTGAACCCCGCGACGCAGCAGGTTCTCGCGCGCGTGCCGATGTGCGGCGCGGACGAGGTCGACCTCGCGGTGAAGGCGGCGGAGGCGTTCAAGACCTGGCGCAACGTCCGGCTCGGCGCGCGCGCGCATCATGCTCAAGCTCCAGGAGCTGATCCGCCGCGACATGAAGAAGCTCGCGGCCACGCTGACGCCGAGCAGGGCAAGACGCTGCCGGACGCCGAAGGCGACGCCTTCCGCGGGCTGGAAGTCGTCGAGCACGCCTGCTCCATCGGCACCCTCTCCCTCGGGGAATTCGCCGAACAGGTGGCCAACGGCGTCGACACCTATTTCATCCGCCAGCCGCTCGACGCAGCGCGGGCGGTGCGGGATTGATTTTCCTTTCCTTCTGTTTCCTTCTTTATTTTCATTTTTTGTGTATAGCTCTCCATACGCGGTGTGACGTCGCCGGCATGTCGAGATGTTCAACTCCGAGAGGCCTGAGCGCATCGAGGATCGCGTTCATGACCACCGGCGGCGCGCCGACGCAGCCTGCCTCGCCAACGCCCTTGACGCCGAGCGGGTTGGTCTTCGTCGGCACGTCGATGAAATCGAGCTCGTAGTGCGGCGGCAGGTCGGCGGCGCGCGGCATGGCGTAGTCGGCGAAGCTCGCCGAGAGCATCTGGCCCGACTCGCGGTCGAAGGTGACGTTCTCCATCAGCGCCTGCCCGATGCCCTGCGCGAGCGCGCCCTCGATCTGGCCGCGGCAGATCATCGGGTTGATCACCCTGCCGACGTCGTCGACCACCGCGTAGCGGTCGATCTCGACCACGCCGGTCTCCGGGTCGATCTCCACCTCGCACACGGCGCAGCCGTAGGGAAACGACGGCACGCTGATCGTCTCGTCGGCAGTGCCTGCGAGCGGCCCCGCCAATTCCGACGGCGCGTCGCTGCGGAGCGCGGCCGCCGCGATCTCGAAGAGACCGATCGCGCGGTCTGTGCCCTTCACCGTGAACCGGCCCTGCGCGAACTCGATGTCCGCGGCCGCGGCCTCGAGCCGCCATGCGGCGATTCGCGTGCCGCGCTCGACGATCGCGTCCGACGCCTTGGCCATCACCACGCCGGCCTGCCGCATCGAGCGGCCGGAATGCGAGCCGCCACCGACGGGCGCGACGTCCGTGTCGCCGGTGATCACGCTCACCTGTTCCAGATCCACTGCGAACCACTCGACGATGAGCTGGGCGAAGCTCGTCTCGTGCCCCTGGCCCGAGGAGAGCGTGCCGACGACCACGTCGATCCGCCCGTCGGGCCGCACGGTGATGTCGGCGCGCTCGCGCGGGGCGCCCGTGTTGAGCTCGAGGTAGTTGGACAAGCCGATGCCGCGGTAGCGACCACGACGGCGCGCCTCGGCCCGGCGCGGCTCGAAGCCTGCCCAGTCGGCCAGCGCCACCGCGCGGTCCTGCACCGCCGGGTAGTCGCCGCTATCGTAGAGCAGGCCCATCGGATTGCGGTACGGCATGGCGCTCGACGGCACGAGGTTCCGCCGCCGCAGCGCGACGCGATCGAAGCCGTGACGGCGCGCGGCGGTGTCGATCAGCCGCTCCATCACGTACATCACCTCGGGGCGGCCCGCGCTGCGATACGGGTAGGTGGGCGATGTGTTGGTGAGCACCGCGCGGGCGCGCACGTACGCGGTGGGGAAGTGGTAGAGGCTCGGGAGGACGCCGACGCCCTTGCCGAGCGGGATGAACGACACCGCGTGCGCGCCGACGTTGCTCGTGTGCACGCCGCGAAACGCCAGGAAGTTGCCGTCGCGGTCCAGCGCCAGCTCCAGGCGGGAGACGAGATCGCGAGCGTGGAAGTCGGTGAGGAGCGCTTCGCGGCGCTCGCAGGTCCACTTCACCGGGCGTCGCAGGCGCTTGGCCCCCCAGGGCACCAGCGCGAACTCCGGATAGAAGGCGTTGCGCGTGCCGTAGTTGCCACCGACCTCGCGGGCAATCACGCGGACCGCGCTCTCCGACACGCCGAGGGTCCCCACGAGATCGTGCTTGATCCGTTGCACGCCCCCCGAGCCCGCGTAGAGCGTGTAGTGGTCGCGCTCGGCGTCGTACACGGCCAGCGCCGCGCGCGGCTCCATCGGCACGCCGGTCACGCGGTTCACGCGCGTCACGCGCTGCACGACGTACGCTGCGCGCGCGAACGCGGCGTCGGCGGCGGCCGCATCGCCGCAGTCGGAGTCGACGCACACGTTCGAGCCGGCCTCGTGCCAGACCAGCGGAGCGTCGGCCGCGGTCGCGTCTGCGGCGGTCGTCACGACGGCCAAAGGCTCGTAGTCCACGACGACAGCCTCGGCGCCGTCCCGTGCCGCCGCCGCACTGTCCGCGATCACCATGGCCACGGCTTCGCCGACGAGCCGCACCCGGTCGACGGGCAGCAGAGCATGGGGCGCGACGAAGTGAGGCGAGCCGTCGCGGTTGCGAAGCTGCGGCTCGTAGGGGTTGGCCGGGACGGGGCGGTGCGGGATCGGCTGGAGCCCGTCGGCGGCGGCGTCGGCGCCGGTGAGGACCGAGATCACGCCGGGCAGCTCGAGCGCGGGCGCGCCGTCCACGCGACGGATGCGCGCGTGGGCGTGCGGTGAGCGCACGAAGCACGCGTACGCCTGGCCCGGCAGGTTGAAGTCGTCGCTGAAACACCCCGCGCCTTTGACAAGGCGCTCGTCCTCCTTCCGGAGGACCGGCTTCCCGATGCCCTGGCGGGCCGAGTGACTGCGGGACTGGAGGAAGGACATTCGCGTTGCTAGTCCGCGAACTGCGCGGCGCGCCAGCGCAGGGCGGCGCCGAGGCCTTCTTT
>JBOHQB010000347.1:0-6644 GCA_050731995.1 Candidatus Rokuibacteriota bacterium | reverse complement strand
CTTCCACTCGACGCGCGCCCCCGGGATCGCCTGGGCACCGGTCACGAGCCGGCGATTCACGCGGGCGACGGACGCGGCGCGCGCGCGCGGATGGCGGAACCGCAGGCCGGGCCCGGCGATCTCGAGGCCGTGGCAGCCGCCGTAGACGACCCCGGCCACGCGGACCCTGGCCCTGAGATCTCGCAGCGCCCGGCCGGACACCACGGCGACCTGCACGCGCGCGTTCCGCGACAGGCGTGCGATCAACCCGCGGCCGCGCCGAGAGAGGTGGGCCGCCTCCGGCGTGGGCGCCAGCGGCGTGAGCGTGCCGTCGAAGTCGAAGATCGCCACGAGGCCGGCGCCGCGCGCGAGTCGGCGGGTGAGCCGCGCGACGAGGCGGGCCGGCAGGCTCAGGAGGCCTTGACCCCCGGGCTCTCGGTCGGGATCCGTGTCAGCTCGTTCAGCAGGAACCCCGCCCAGCGATAGATGTTGTGCTCGCGCACCGCGAACCGCATCCGGGCCATGCGCCCGCGCCGGTCCTCGCGATCCATCTCCACCGCCGCGCGGATGGCGTCCGCCGTCTCGTCCACGTCGTAGGGATTCACGAGCAGGGCGTCGACGAGCTCGCGCGCCGCGCCGGTGAACCGGCTCAGGATCAGCACGCCGTCCTCGTCATCCCGCACCGACACGAACTCCTTGGCGACGAGATTCATGCCGTCGTGCAGCGAGGTCACCATGCAGAAGTCGGCGTGGCGGTAGAAGGGCCAGATGTCCGTGCGCTCGTGGTGGCCCTTGAGGTAGAGGATCGGACGCCAGGTGCGCGTCCCGAGCGCGCCGTTGATCTCGGAGATCGTCGCCTCCACCTCGGCCTCGAGCGCCGCGTAGCGGGGAATCTTCAAGCGGCTCGGCGCACCGAGCTGCACGAAGACGACGCGCCCCTTGTACTCTGGTCGCCGCTCGAAAAACCGCTGGAGCGCCCGGAAGCGCTCGGGCAGCCCCTTCGTGTAGTCGACCCGCTCGACGCCCACGCCGAGGAATTCGGCCGACGTGCCGAGGCGCGCGAGAAGGTCCGCGCGGCTCGTCGCGGGCGGCTCGTCGACAAACTCCGGCGCCACGCTGATCGGGAACGGCTTGACGAGCGTCGCGTGCTCGCCGCGGACCACGTTGAACGCTTCCCAGTCCACCCGCGCCTCCACCTCACGCTCCACGCTCTCGAGGAAGTTGTTGCAGTAGTACTGGGTGTGGAAGCCGATGAGGTCGGCGCCGAGCATCCCCGCGAGCAGCTCGCGCCGCCACGGGCAGATCCCGAAGGCCTCGAAGTTCGGCCACGGGATGTGCCAGAAGATCGCCACCCGCGCGTCCGGCCGCGCCGCCTTGATCAGCGCGGGCAGTATGGCGAAGTGGTAGTCCTGGATCAGGACCATCGGCGCCTGTGCGTCGCGGATCTCCTGGAGGACCGCGTCGGCGAACTTCTCGTTGACCGCGACGTAGTGCGCCCAGTCGCTCGGTCGGAACTCGGGCCGTGTGTGCACGATGTGGCAGAGCGGCCAGAGCCCCTCGTTGGAGAAGCCGTAGTAGTAGCCGGCCTCCTCCTCCTTGTCGAGCCAGACCCGGCGGAGTGTGTAGCGCGGGTCGTCCTCCGGCAGCGCGATGCGGCCGTGGGCGTCCGCCGTCTTCGCGTCGGCGTCGCCGCTCGCGTGGGCCACCCAGATGCCGCCGCACGCGCGCATCACCGGTTCCATCGCCGTGACGAGGCCGCTCGCGGGCTGCCGAGCGTGGATGCGCCCGCCCTTGAACACGTGGCTCACCGGCTCGCGATTGGAGACCACGACGAGCGAGCTCGAGCCGACTCGCGCAGCGAAAAACTGCTTGAGGCGCTCCTCGGTCCAGACGCTCTCCCCGGCGAGCCGCAGCGCGGCCTCTTCCGCCGCCGCCGCGCGGGCCCGCTGCAGGCTCCGCGCGAGGCTTGACACCTCGTCGGCGAGCGAGCCGAAGAGCCGCGCGTCCGGCACCGACGGCGGCGCCACGGGGCGCCCGCTGCGCAGCGCCCGCGTCCACGCCGACATGCGGGCGAGCGGCTGGGTGAGCGTGCTCCGCACGACGGCGATCGCGATGAGCGAGGTCACGAGCGCGAGGACCAGGAACCGGAGGGCCTGCTGCTTCCACGCCTCGAGCTCCTCGCGGCGGAGGTGGCTCGCGTCGAGGATGACCGCCAGCGCCCCGACGGGCCGCTCGTCGCGCATCAGCGGCGTCGCGTACACGAACGAGTCACGGCCGCCGAGCGGGCGCAGCCCCTGCGTCGGCGCGCCCCCGGCGATGGCCTCGGTCACCTCGGCAAGCGACGCGGGCAGGATGGGTGCCACGTCGGGCGTGGCCACGACGAGCCCGCCGAGGCGATCGTAGACGGCGACGCCACGCCGCGAGGTGCCGAAGCGCTTGAGGATGCGCTCGACGGCGGGCGCGCCGCGCACGACGACCGGCTCGACTGCCTCCTTGAGGCCTTCGCCGAGCAGGATCGCGCGGCGCTCTAGGTCCGCGGTGAGGCGCGCGCGCTCGTCGCGGATCTGCAGCCACGCGAAGGCAGCGACGACGAGCATCGCCGAGAGCCAGATGGTGCCGACGAGACGAAGGGTGAATTTCATGTTGGGATCGAGCAACGCCGGTCAGCTGCGAACAGCTTCTAGTCTATCCGCTGGCCCCCGGCGCGTCCACCGCCACGACGCGCCGCGGCAGTCTCTAGGCGGATTCGCGCGGCGCGCCGCCGGCCACCTCGGCCGCGCCGAGCCGCGCTTCCAGCGCCCGAACCTGGCCCTGGAGCCGCCAGCGCTCGAGCCACAGCGGCACGCCCACGAGCACGATACCGGTCGCCGCCGACAGCAAGATCACCGCCGCCAGCGAGGCGCCGTCGAGCGTCCAGAAGAGGAACCTGACGCTCGTCGGCGTTCCGTTCTGGAGCGCGAACAGGGTCAGGGCCGACGCGAGCACCGCGACGAACACGATCTTGAAGGTCATGGCAGCCCTCCGCCGATGAGGAGCGTCACGGCTCCGCCGGGACGCTCCGAACGTTTGGGGGGGTATGGGGGGCCATGTCTGGGCCCCCCATGTCATTAGATGCCGTGGATCGGGAAGATCTGGCGCTGGACGGCGTCCACCTGGCGGTCGCGGTACTCGCACACCGCGCGCTCGAGCTCGGTCGCGAGCGGCGCCGGCGCGTCCCAGAGCGAGCGCGTCTCGAAGCCGTGCGCGCGCGCGTCCTCCTCGAACGCCTCGGGCAGCGTCTCCCCCAGCGTGACGTTGTTGAGCACCGCCCACGCGACCGTCCAGCCGCGCGCGACGTTGCGGATGTCGTAGCCGCCGCCGCCGAGGGCCACGAGCTTCGGCGCCATGGTGCGGATGCGCTCGACCGCGCGCGCGAAGCCCTGGATGTCGAGCGCCAGGTGGGTCAGGGGGTCGGTCCGGTGCGCGTCGATGCCGAGCTGGGCGACGATCGCGTCGGGCTTGAAGCGCTCGATCAGCGGCGGGACCACCGCCTCGAACGCCGGCAGGTACGCCTGTGTGTCCGTGTACGCCTCGACCGGCAGGTTGACCGAGAAGCCGCGGCCCTCCCCCTCCCCCAGCTCGCGCACGAAGCCCGTGCCGGGGAAGAGGCGCTCGCCCCGCTCGTGGATGGAGATCGTCAGCACGTTCGGATCGCCGTAGAAGGCGTACTGCACGCCGTCGCCGTGATGCGCGTCGATGTCGATGTAGGCGACGCGCAACCCGCGCTCGCGCAGCCGCATGATCGCGAGCACCGCGTCGTTGACATAGCAGAAGCCCGAGGCGCGGTCCGGCAGGGCGTGGTGCAGACCGCCGGCGAAGTGGAAGACCCGGTCGGCCTCGCCGCCGGCGACCAGGTCGGCGGCGAGGATCGAGCCCGCCGCCACGAGCTGCGCCGCCTCCCACAGGCCGCGGAAGACCGGGTTGTCGCCGGCCCCCAGGCCGAAGACGGCGCCGTCCGCGGGCGGCCGCCCCGTGTTGGCGGCCTTCAGCACCGCGAGGTACTCGGGGGTGTGAAACCGGCCGATGTCCCCCTCGGCCGCGGGCTCGGGCGCGACGATCTGCACGCCGGGCAACGCCGTCAGCCCGTAGGCGCGCATGAGCCGCCACGTCAGCCCGAGCCGCTCCATGCGGAGCGGGTGCTCGGGTCCGTAGTCGAAGCGGTCCCACGCCTCGGAGTGGATCAGCGCGGTCTTCATGGCGTGCGTCCTATTCTACCGTCGCCGCCAATCGCCCGACTTGCCGCCGGACTTCGCGAGCAGCTCGACGCGTTCGATCGTCACGCCCTTCTCGAGCGCCTTCACCATATCGTAGATCGTGAGCGCCGCGACCGAGGCCGCCGTGAGCGCCTCCATCTCGACGCCCGTTTTGTCCACGGCGCGGACGCGCGCCTCGATCGCGAGCCGTCGCCGGCCATCGTCACGGAAGCCGACGTCCACGCGCGTGAGCCGGAGCGGATGGCAGAGGGGGATCAGCTCGTGCGTGCGCTTGGCCGCGAGGATCCCCGCCGTCCGGGCCGTCCCGAGGACGTCGCCCTTGGGCGCGTTCCCGCGCTTGACCGCGCGGAGCGTCGCGGGCGCCATGACGACGACCGCGCGGGCCACCGCCTCGCGCACCGTCTCGGGCTTCGCCGAGACGTCCACCATGCGGGCATCGCCGGAGGGGGAGAGGTGGGTGAGGCCGCGGAACCCGTCGCGGGGGACGGCGTTCCGCGGCCGGCTGCGAGATCGGGTGCTGCGGCGCTTCAGGCGGTCACGCTCGAGCCGGTGCCGCGGATGATGGCCTCCATGCGGTCCTTGGCAATCAGCTTCAGCTTCTTCAGCTCGCTCATGCGCCACTGCTGGTCGGCCGAGAGCGGGGAGATTCCCTTGAGCGCCTCCAGCTCCTGGTCGTGCGCCTGATGCTCGGAGCGGAGACGGCGGAACTCCTCGTTCTCGGCCATGAGTCGCTCGATGAGGGTCTCCCGGGTCATGCGGCCTCCTCTATCGGCGCCTGGATGCGGGTGGCCACCTTATAGCGCCGCGGCCCGAGGGGTGTCAAGCAGGACGACCCACGAGCCGCGCGACCTCCGAATTGGCCGGCGCCTGGAAGACGCGCGCGGCGGCGTCGAGCTGCGCCAGGCGCCCCGCGACGAGCACGGCGACGCGATCGGCGAGCGTCTGTGCCTCGCGGCGGTCGTGCGTGACGAACACGGTGGTCACGCGGTCGGCACGCAGGATCGCCGCGAGCTCGGGGACGAGCACCTCGCGCGTCGGCGAGTCGAGGTCGGCGAAGGGCTCGTCGAGCAGCAGCACCTCCGGCTCGAGGACCAGCGCTCTCGCCAGGGCCACCCGCTGCGCCTCACCGCCCGACAGCGTCCGTGCCCGTCGCGCGGCGAGCGCGGCGATGCCGAAGCGCTCGAGCCAGCGCGTCGCGCGGTACGCGGCCTCGGCGCCCGCGACGCGCCGGAAGCCGAGGCCGAGGGCGACGTTCGCCGCGACTGTCATGTCGGCGAGCAGCGGCTCCTGGAACACCATCGCCATGCGTCGCCGCTCGGCGAGGGCGTGACGCGCGTCCACCGGGCGCCCGTCCATGCTGACGGTGCCGCTGTCGGGCCGCTCGAGCAGAGCCAGGACCCGGAGCAGCGTGGACTTGCCGCTGCCGTTGGGCCCGATCACGGCGAGGATCTCGCCCCGCCGGACGTCGAGGGCGGGCAGGTCCAGGACGAACCCGTCGCCGTAGTCCACGCGCACGCCGACGAGCGCCAGGACGGACCCGTCGCCCGTCATGACGGCAGCACGTGGATCGAGCCGCGATGGATCGAGAACTCCCACCGGCGATCACGATCGATCTCGAGGATCTCGTGCACCAGGCGCGGCACCTCGACCTCGAGGTCGTACGCCCCCTGCGCGGGCTCACCGGGGGCGTCGAGCCTGATGCGCAGCGACCACGTGGTGCCGAAGTCCTCTTCGGCCACGATGACGCCTGACATGAGGTTCATGTGATGGGCGGGGTCGGCGGCGCCGCGGTCCTTGCGGATCAGCCGCACGTACTCGGGACGGATGAAGAACGCGATCGGGCTCTCCGGCGAGGGCAGGTACGAGTGCGTGGGCGAATTCACCGCCTCGAGGGTCTGGCCGCGCCACCGCAGCTGGATCCGGTCCGCCGTCGCCTTGAGCACGGTGCCGTGGAGCACGTTGCGCACGCCGATGATCCGCGCGACGGTCTCCGACGCGGGCTGCCACAGCAGCTCGCCGCGCGGCGCCGACTGTACGACGCGTCCGCTCTCGTAGACCACGATGCGGTCGGCCAGGCGGTACGCCTCGGTGAAGTCGTGGGTGACCACGACCGCGGCGGTCCCCCACTCCGCCAGGGTCTGCCGCAGCTCGTCGCGCAGCGCCAGCCGGAGCGGCGCGTCGAGCGCGGAGAGCGGCTCGTCGAGCAGGAGCACGCTGGGTTTGGCGGCGAGCGCGCGGCCGAGGGCGACGCGCTGGCGTTCGCCGCCGGAAAGGTTTTGCGGCAGGCGGTCGAGGAGATGCGACACGCCGAGGTGCGCGGCGAGTTCGTTCACGCGCTGCTGGATTTCGTCCGGAGGCCGCCGCCGCAGCCGGAGCGCGAAGCCGATGTTCTCGCGCACGGTCATCGTGGGA
>JBOHQB010000346.1:0-11966 GCA_050731995.1 Candidatus Rokuibacteriota bacterium | reverse complement strand
GGGTTCCCGGCCTTCACAGCCTGCCATTACGCGATGTCTTTCCGCGCCCACGCGAGGACGCTGGCGTCGTCGAAGAACGTCCGCCGCATCTCGAGGACCGTGAAACCGGCCCGCTGCAGTCGCGCGGAGAACTCCGTTTCGCTCCAGTAGTGCGGTCCGATCCGCTTGCGCATCGACTCGAACACCGCGTTCGGAAACACCCAGAGGAGGCACGTCAGCGCCGCCCTGAGCCCGAAGCGATTCCTGATGTCGCGCCAGGTCGCGCGTAGCTGGACCCGTCGCGTGAAGTTCACGAAGACCGCGTGCCCGCCCGGCTTGAGGATCCGGAACGCCTCCGCGAGCATGCGATCGGGCTCGGGGTGCACGTAGAGCGAGTGGACGTTGACGATCTGGTCGAACGCGCCGTCGCGGAAGGCGTTGCTCTTCGCGAGGTCCGTCTGACGGAACGCGAGATTCGGCACGTGCATCGCGCGGCGCTTCTCGCGCGCCAGCTCCACGAGCGCGTCGTAACGGTCGATGCCCGTCGCCAGGAAGCCGGCCTCGGCCAGCGAAAACGTGAAGTTGCCGGTCCCGCACCCGACGTCGAGGACCGTGAACTCCCGGGGATTCGCGTGGTCGCCGGCGGCGCGCTTGACGAGGTCGAGCACCTCCGCGCGCAGGCCCTGATAGGGCGCGAAGCGCTCGAAGATGTAGTCGTAGACGAGGCCGTAGCCGACCGAGACCATCCGGTCGATGCCCCAGCGGAGCCCGCCCAGCAACGAGCCCGCGAGGAACTCCGGTGCCACCATCCCGCCCTCAGAGTCCATGGCTGTGGTCATCACGCACAGAAACAGAGCAAGGCAAATACCAAGGGCACCCGGAGGGGTAACTTCTTGTAATCGCTCGCATGTTTTATCGGAACACAGCTCCGGAATCGAGGGCGACGGGTGATTTCTATCCGGTCGATGCCAGGATGCGCCAGCCGGCGGAGCGAAAGCGTCCAGGGGTCGTATCCGAGTCAGGCCTTGCCGCCGAGGACCTTCTCGACGGTGGAACGGAGCTCGTCGGACGTGAACGGCTTCAGCAAGATGGCCTTGAATCCCAGGCGGTGCGCCTCGTTGAGGATGTCGGGCGTGCCGTGGCCGGTGACCAGAATGACCGACATCTGCGGGTGCAGCTGCTTCGCCTGCTCGTAGACCTCGAAGCCGCTCATACCCGGCATCTTGTAGTCGAGCACCATGAGGTCGAACGGCTCCTTGCGCATGATCTCGACGGCCTGCTCGCCGCGGTTGGCGCCCTTGACGGCGTAGCCCAGCGCCTGGAGGACGTTCACGCAGAGTACGACCACGGGGCCCGCATCGTCGACGATGAGGATCCGGGTCTTTGGGGTGTCGCTCACTACCGTCCGCTCAATTCGTGCCGACCAGCGTCTGCGTCGTGGGCTCCTCCGGCCACGGGCTCGGGCTCACCAGGGACTCGTAGTAACGGTTGATCTCGGTGAGCCGCACCAGCGGGATCGTCGCGAACGCGTCGGAGACGACCGAGTCGAAGTGCGAGCTCCGACCGCGCGCGATCTCCTCGCGTCCGAGCTCGAGCGGCAGCGCGGTCCGGTAGGGGCGGTTCGACGTGACCGCGTCGAAGACGTCGGCCACCGTGACCACCCGCGCGACCAGCGGGATGTCCTCGCCCCTCAGGCTGTCCGGGTAGCCGGTGCCGTCGAACCGCTCGTGGTGGTGACGGACGGCGCAGGACTCGCGCTGCAGGAATCGCAGCGGCTTGAGGATGTTGTCGCCGATCACCGGGTGCTGCTTGATCAGCGCGAACTCCTCCGGGGTGAGCCGGTCCGGCTTTCTCAGGATGGAGTCCATGATCGACAGCTTGCCGAGATCATGCAACATCGCGCCCCGCGCCACAACCTGCACGGTGTCGGGCGGGAGGCTCATCGCCGTCGCCACCTCGGCGGCGTACAGGGACACGCGCGCCGAGTGGCCCTTCAGGTACGGATCCTTGGACTCGATCGCGTTGACGAACGCCGTGATCGTGTCGACGAGGTTCCGCTCGAGAGTGTCGCGCAGGATCAGCTTCTGGAGCGCAACGGCCGTGGTCTGCGCGTAGCCCTGCATCAGCTCGCGCTCGTCCGGCAGGAAGCCGCCGTGCTTGGTCTCGCGGGAGAGCGCCAGGATGCCCATGGAGTGGCCGATCCCCGGGATCAGCGCGGCGAGCGCCTCAACGGCGTGGCCGGGCTCGGTGAGCCGGACCGGCGCCTTGCCGCCGCTGGCGACGAGGCCCTCGAACGAGGCCTGCAGCATGCGCAGCATCTCGCCCACGAGGGTCGCGTCCCCGTGCTGGCTCGACGTGAAGTTGCCCTGCTCGTCGCGCAGCAGGATCAGCGCGCCGTCACACCGGATCGACTGGACGGTGGAGTCCAGCACCTTCTCCACGAACATCCAGGGCTCCAGGCCCTGCAGCGCCAGGTCGCCGATGCGGAAGAGTGTCTCGACGCCGAACTGCCGCCGCGCTAGCTCCTCGGCGAGTCCCGCGGGAACGCCGACCTGGCCGTTCCAGCGCTGCCGGTCCGCGCGGATGCGGACCACCAGCTCCTGGATCTCCTTGATCGAGAAGGGCTTCGGCAGATAGTCGTACGCGCCGTGGCGCAGGCCGAAGACCGCGGAGTTGATGGACGGCGCCCCGGTGATCAGCACGACCGGGGTGCCCGGCTGCTTGCCCTTCACCGCGCGCAGCAGGTCGAGTCCGGAGAGACCGGACATCTTGATGTCGGAGACGACCAGATCGAAGGGCTCGGCCGACAGGAGCTCGAGGGCCTGCTCGGCCGCCGCCGCCTGGGCGACGCTGCAGCCGTTGGCTGCGAACGCCGACACGAGGAAGCGCAGCAGCGAGGCGTTGTCGTCGACCAGGAGCACCCGCATCACATCCGTCCGCGTCACGTTCGCCGGTCCGGACATTCGAGCCCTCTCCCGTTACTTCTTGGCCGCGGCCATCTGGTTGAGGAACTCCATCCACTGGCGCGTGAGCTGGCCGTCACCGGGGAACTGGAGTCCCTCGAAGCCGGGCGGCGCCGCCGCCGGCTTGGCCTCGGCCGTCGCCTCGGGCTTGCCCTCTTCGACCTGGACCGGCGCGACCGGCCGCGTCTGCTGGAGCAGCGCCTTGGCGGCCGCCTCGGCGAACGACACCCGCTTGGGCTCGGGCACCGCCGGCGCAGGCTCCGCGGGCTTGGGTGCCGCGACCTGCACGACCTCGCGGAAAGCGATGGGCGCCGGCTCGACAATCTCCGGCTCGACGTGCGTCTCCTCCACCGGCTCCACGACGGCAGTCGGCGCGTGGCCGTTCACGGCCGCGGGCTCGGACGGGCCGGCCATCTCGAGCGTGGGCAGCCCTTCGAAGCCTGTGGCCGGGTCGACGCTCTCCGCCTCGGCCTTCGTCTCGACGAGCGGGCTCGCCTCGAGCAGCACCTCGACGCTCGGCGCCGGCTCGGGCTCCGGCGCGGCCTCGAGGACGGCAACCGCCGCCGGCTGGATCCGCGCCGCGGGCTCCGCCTCGACGACGGCCGCCGCACTCGTCCGGCTGATCATGCTCACCACCGGCGCGACCTCGCGCGCCGGCGCCGGGCGCGCCACGGCCGACTCGACGTTGGCCTGGGTCAGGAGCTTCTGCAGCCGCGCGCTCGCCGCGCGCTGGGTGCCGCCCAGCGCGACCACATTCTCGATCACGGGCTCGGCCGGTGCCGGGCGCGCCACCACGGGCCGCGTGTCGGCCTCGCTGATGGTCGTGCGGCGCAGCCGCGCGAGGTGCTCGAAGTAGACGGCGGGCGTGCCGTCGACATCGAGCAGCCGGAACTCGACGCAGTCGACATCGGGGAAGCCGAGCTGCTTCATCTTCCGGTGGAACGAGTCCGGCATGCGCTCGATCACGAAGACCAGCCGGGGCGGCCGCGCCTCGGACAGCTCGACGCCGTTGTAGAGACGCCGGATCGCGTCGGGATACTCCAGGCACCAGGAGTACGCCTCGACGGCCTTGAGGAGCATCTCCTCGTCGGCCGTGAAGCCGATCGCCATCAGGACCAGCGAGCCGTTGGCGTCCCGCGCGACCGCGTCGATCGTCGCGTGACCCAGGAGCAATCGGTAGTCGAGCACCGTGAGCCCCGGCTCCAAGTCTTCGGCGTTTTCGATCACGATCGCGTGCAGCTTCTCGACGTCCTTGACCTCGAGCTTCCTGACCGCCGTCTTCATTCGCTGGCTCCCTTATCGATGTCTGGGTCCTGAACCGTTACTTGGTGACCCATAGAGCAGAAAGGGTGCCAATGGGGTCAAGTGCCTGTCATACAAGAGAGAAAGGCTCGGAGACCCCGGCCCGCAGGGCGGGCCCGCTGATCAATTACCGGACGAAATGGGCCGCCCGGCGGAAAGGAACTAACCAGCCTCGGTGAGCTTTTTCCGGAGAGTCTGGCGGGTGATTCCGAGGACCTTGGCCGCCTCGCTCTTGTTGCCCTTCACCTGCTCCATGACCCTCAGGATGTAGTCGCGCTCGACTTCGGCGAGGGTCAGGGGCTCCTTGCGCCCCGCCGCCTCGACGGCGCGGGCGCCCCCCGCGCCCGTGAACTGCGGCGGGAGGTCGCGGGGCTCGATCGTGTCGCCCGTGGACAGGATCACCAGCCGCTCGATCAGGTTCTTGAGCTCGCGGACGTTGCCCGGCCACGCGTGCCCCACCAACAGCGCCTCGGTCTCGCGCGACAGACGCTTGACCGCCTTGTTCAGCGTGGCGTTCGCCTCGGCGAGGAATTGGCGCGCCAGCGGCAGGATGTCCTCGCGCCGCTCCCGGAGCGGCGGGATCGTGAGCGGGATCACGTTGAGCCGATAGAAGAGGTCCTCGCGGAACTTTCCCTCCTTCACCATCGCCTCGAGCGAGCGGTTCGTCGCCGCGATGACGCGTACGTCCACCTTGATGTCGCGCGTGCCGCCCACGCGCTTGAAGACCCTTTCTTGAAGGCAGCGGAGGAGCTTGGCCTGGCTCCCCGGCGCCATCTCGCCGACCTCGTCGAGAAAGAGCGTTCCGCGGTCGGCCATCTCCATGAGACCCTTCTTCGTCGTCTTGGCGTCCGTGAAGGCGCCCCGCTCGTGGCCGAAGAGCTCGCTCTCGAAGAGCGTCTCGGTGATCGCCGCGCAGTTGATCTCCATGAAGGGCGAGCTCCGGCGCGCGCTCTCGTAGTGGAGACCCTTGGCGACGAGCTCCTTGCCCGTGCCGCTGTCGCCCTGGACGAGGATCGTGTGCGCCTCGCTCTGCGCGATCTGGCGGATGATCTCGCGCAGCCGCCGCGTCGCCTCGGACTCGCCGATGAGCCGGTACTTGCTCTCCTCGCGCCGGTGGAGACGCGTGATCTCGCGCCGTGCCCTGACCTCGTCGAGCGCCCGGCTCACCGAGATCCGGAGCTTGTCGAGCTGCTGGAACGGTTTCTCCAGGTAGTCCGTCGCGCCGGTCTTGATCGCGGCCACCGCGCTCTCGATGTGCCCGTAGCCGGTGATCATGATGACGGCCGTCTCCGGATGGCGCGCCTTGAGGTCTCGCAGCACCTCGAGCCCGTCGGTGTCGGGCAGCCGGAGGTCCACGAGGGCGACGTCGGGCCCGATCTGGTCGGCCAGCTCGAGGCCTTCCCGTCCGGTGCCGGCCGAGTGCACCTCGATGTTCTCCTCGGCGAGCACCTTCGTGACGAGCATTCGGATGTGCCGCTCGTCGTCGATGATCAAAACGCTGTCCATGTCGCCGTCAATTCTAGTCGAATCGGGCCGCGTTAAGAAACTAGCCAACCGCAATGAAACTGGCCAGGGCGGGACGGCCCCGGAACGCCGCCTCTGGCGAGCACAAAACGCCGCGATTCCAGAGGCTTACCGGAGGGGACCCGAGTACGGTATCGTGGCATATCTCTTGATGCTTTCCGGAGGGGGGGCACGGCGCATGGCGGCCGGGAGCCGGGACATCACGCGGCGGCTACAGCAGCTGATCGAGATCGGGATCGCGCTCACGAGCGAGCGGGATCTCTCGGTGCTGCTGGGGCGGATCGTTGCCGAGGCGCGCCGTTTCACGGGCGCCGAGGCCGGCACGCTCTTCCTGCGTGAGGGCGCGGAGCTGAAGTTCATGGTGGTGCAGAACGACGCGCTCGAGTCGCGGCTGGGCGCCCGCGAGATGCGGGCGCGGATGCAGGCGGAGCGGGTGCCGCTCGATCGTCCGAGCCTCGCGGGATGGGTCGCGACGCACGGCGAGGCGATCAACCTCGATGACGCCTACGCCATTCCCGGCGACCTCGGCTACAAATTCGAGCCGGTGCTCGACGAGAAGCTCGGGTACCGGACCCACTCGGTCCTGGTCGTGCCGCTGAAAGATCCCTCGAACGAGGTGCTCGGGGTGCTCCAGCTGATCAACGCGCTGGACGAGGAGGGGCGCACCGTGCCGTTCCCCGCGGCCGACGAGGATCTCGTCCGCTCGCTCGCGTCGCAGGCCGCGGTCGCGGTCCGGAACGCGCTGCTCGAGGAGCTGTCGTTCAAGGACCCGCTCACCGAGGCCTACAACCGCCGCTACTTCGCGCTCCGCGTCGAGGAAGAGGCGAAGCGCCACGAACGCTTCGGCGATCCGGTCTCGCTCGTGCTGCTCGACGTCGACCACTTCAAGAACGTCAACGACCGATTCGGCCACGCCGCGGGCGACACCGTGCTCCGCGCGCTCACGCAGATCCTCATGACGAACTCCCGGTCGTTCTCGATCGTCACGCGCTACGGCGGGGACGAGTTCGCCGTGCTGCTCGTGAACACACCGAAGGCCGGCGCGGTGAAATACGCGACACGCATCAAGAGCCTGATCGAGCGCCATCCGTTCGCGAGCGGCCGGGTCACGGTCAGCGTCGGCGTGGCGAGCCTGCCCGAGGACGTGACGGAGAGCGGCGAGCTGGCCCCCGCGGCGGATCGCGCGCTGTACGCCGCCAAGCGCCTGGGCCGCAACGCGATCGAGATCGCGTAGCGTCCGGTCGCGGGGCGGGGCACCCGCCCTGCCGACGGCGCACGCGGCCGCATATACTCCCGGCATGGCGGCTGACCCGGCGACACTCGCCGTGCTCGACTCGATCCAGCGCCGAGTGCTCTGGCTCGCGGCGTGGATGGTTCACCACGCGAACGCGCGGCCCGGCGACGGCACGAAGGTCGGCGGTCATCAGGCCTCCTCCGCCTCGGTCGTGAGCCTCCTGACCGCGCTCTACTTCGGCGCGCTCCGCGCCGACGACGTGGTCGCCGTCAAGGCGCACGCCTCGCCGGCCTTCTACGCGATCCAGTACCTGCGCGGGCGGCTGCCGGTCGAGCGACTCGCCGCGCTGCGCGAGTTCGGCGGACTGCAGGCCTACCCGAGCCGGCGCGCGAATCCGGAGATCGTGGACCTCGCCACGGGATCGATGGGGCTCGGCGCCGTCGCGGCGACGTTCGGGGCCCTCGCGGCGCGCTACGTCGCCGACCACGGCGGCGCGGCGGTGCCCGGCCGGTTCGTCGTGATGGTGGGCGACGCCGAGCTCGACGAGGGGAACGTGTGGGAGGCGCTCGGCGAGGAGGTCGTCGCGCGTCTCGGCAACGTTCTCTGGATCGTCGACGTCAACCGCCAGAGCCTCGACCGGGTCGTGCCCGACGGCCGAGCCCGTCAGCTCGCGGAGATGTTCCGCGCTTCCGGCTGGCGCGTGCTCGAGCTGCGCTGGGGCCGCCAGCTGCGGGCGCTCTTCGACGGCGACGGGGGCGCGCGCCTGCAGACCCGGCTCGAGGGCATGCCGGCGCGCGAGTACCAGCGGCTGCTGCGGGCTCCGGGCTCCGCCGTCCGCAAGGCGCTTGCCGCGGGCGCCCACGGCGCGGGCGATCCCGCCGTCGACCGCCTGCTCGAGCCGCTCGGGGACGCCGAGCTCGCCGACCTCGTCGCCGACCTGGGCGGCCACGACCTGGCGCTGATTCTCGACGCCTACGCGGAGGCCGGGCGCGAGCGCGCGCGCCCGACGGTGATCCTCGCGCACACGCTCAAGGGCTGGCGGCTGCCCTTTGCGGGCGATCCGCTCAACCACACGATGGTGACGACCGCGGCGCAGATCGCGGAGCTCCGCGAGGCCCTCGGCGTGCGGCCGGGCGAGGAGTGGGACGCCTTTCCGCCCGACGGGCCGGAGGGGCGGCTCATCCGCGCGCTGCCGCCGCTCTACGTACCGCCGGCGCCCGCCGCCCGGCCCGCGGTGCCGGAGACGCTTGACGAGGCGTATCCCGACGAGACGTCGACCCAGGAGGCCTTCGGGCGCGTGCTGGGCACACTCGCGCGGTCCTCCGCCGGCGACGCGATCGTCACCGTCTCGGCGGACGTCGCGGTCACCACGCATCTCGCCGCGTGGATGAATCGCCGGGGCGTCTGGTTCCCGGAGGCGCGACCCGACCCGTTCGGCGACGCCCCGCAGGCGCTCGCGTGGCGCGAGTCGCCCGCCGGCCAGCACATCGAGCTCGGCATCGCCGAGCACGAACTCTTTCTTCTGCTGGGCGCGCTCGGTCTGGCGCGCGAGATCTCCGGCGCGCCGCTCCTGCCGATCGGCACGCTCTACGACCCGTTCGTGACGCGCGGCCTCGATGCCCTCTATCACGCGCTGTACGCCGGGGGCCGCTTCATCGTCGTCGCGACGCCGTCGGGCGTCAGCCTGGCGCCCGAGGGCGGCGCGCACCAGTCGGTGATCACGCCGCCGATCGGGGTGGCGCTGCCGGCGATCGCCTACTACGAGCCCGCGTTTGCGCACGAGGTCGAGTGGATCCTGCTCGCCGCGCTCCGCGGGCTCGCCGACGGGACCGGCGAGAGCCTCTATCTGCGCCTCTCCACGAAGCCCGTGGACCAGCGGCTCGCGCCGCCGCCGGGCGCCCGGCATCGCGCGGCTGTGTTGCGCGGCGGTTATCGGCTCCTCGACGCCCGGCGGGAGCCCGCGTGGGACCCCGCCTCGAACGCGATCCACGTGTTCGCGACCGGCGCGATGGTGGCGGAGTCTGTGGAGGCGGCGCGGCGCCTGCGCGAGGACGGTGTCCTGGCGAGCGTCTTCGTCGTCACCAGCCCGGATCGGCTCTACCGTGACCTGCGCGACCGCCGGCCCTACCTCCTCGAGCTCGTGGACGCGGACGAAGAGGACGTGCCCGTCGTGTCCGTGCTCGACGGGCACTCGCACGCGCTGGCCTTCATCGGCGGAGCACTCGGCGTGCCCCAGATCGCGCTCGGGGTGGACCACTTCGGCCAGTCCGGCGTGCGCGCGGACCTCTATCGTCACTACGGCATCGACGCTGCCGCGATCGTCGGCGCGTCGCGCGCGCTGCTTCCCGCGCCGGACGGGCGCTGAGCGCGGCCGCGACGGCTGGGCTATACTCCACCCCACGCATGGTCACGCTGACGCCCACGCACAAGGCAGCTCTCAGGCGCGAGCTCGAGGCGATCGTCGGGCGGGGCGGCGTCCTGTCGGATCCCGACGAGCTGCTCGTCTACGAGTCCGACGGCCTGACGCTGTTCCGCGCCCTCGCCGACTTCGTTGTCTTCCCGACGTCGGCGGAGCACGTGAGCGCGGTCGTGCGCCTCGCCAACCGCGAGGCGCTGCCGTTCGTCGCGCGCGGCGCCGGCACGGGCCTCGCCGGTGGGTGCCTGCCCGCCGAGGGCGGCATCGTCGTCTCGCTCATGCGGATGAACCGCGTGCTGGAGATCGACTACGACAACCAGTTCGCGGTCGTCGAGCCCGGCCTCGTGAACCTCCACCTGTCGTGGGCCGTCGGCCCGCAGGGGTACTACTACGCCCCCGATCCGTCGAGCCAGCAGGCCTGCACGATCGGGGGCAACATCGCCACCAACTCGGGCGGGCCGCACACCCTGAAGTACGGTGTCACGACCAACCACGTGCTCGGCCTCGAGGTGGTGATGCCGGACGACGGCAGCATCGTGTGGCTCGGCGGCCGCACGCGCGACGCGCTCGGCTACGACCTCGCGGGCGTCTTCGTCGGCTCGGAGGGGACGTTTGGCATCGCGACGAAGATCGTCGTCCGAATCTTGAAGACGCCGCAGGCGGTGAAGACCATGCTCGCGGTCTTCGACGAGATTGACCGCGCCTCCGCCGCGGTGTCGGCGGTCATCGCCCGCGGGCTCGTGCCGGCCGCCATGGAGATGATCGACCACCTCACGATTCAGGCGGTCGAGGACGCCTTCGGTTGCGGCTATCCCCGCGACGCCGGCGCCGCGCTCCTCATCGAGCTCGACGGGCTGGCGACGGGGATCGAGGCGCAGGCGGAGCGCATCGTCGCGGCGTGCCGCGAGAGCGGGGCGCGCGAGGTGCGCACGGCCGCGAGCGAGGCGGAGCGCCAGCTCCTGTGGAAGGGCCGCAAGGCGGCGTTCGGCGCCTACGGACGCGTGTCGCCGGCCTACATGGTGATGGACGGGGTGATTCCACGGACGAAGCTGCCCTACGTCCTCGGGCGCGTGAACGCGATCGTCGCCGCCCACGGCCTACGCGTCGGCAACGTGTTCCACGCGGGCGACGGCAACCTGCACCCGAACATTCTGTACGATCCGCGCAAGCCCGGCGAGGAGGCGCGGGTCGTCGCCGCCGGGGCCGAGATCATGAAGGTGTGTGCGGAGGTCGGCGGCTCCATCTCCGGCGAGCACGGGATCGGCCTCGAGAAGATCGACTTCATGCCGTTGATCTTCTCCGCCGCCGATCTGACGTTCATGCAGCGGCTCAAGAGCGCGTTCAACCCGACGGGCCTCTGCAATCCCGGCAAGGTGTTTCCCACCCGCAAGGCGTGCGTCGAGGCGGGCCCGGTCGCCTACAAGCCCCACGCGATCGAAGAGCAGGGGCTCGCCCAGCGCTTCTAGCGCGGGCCGCGGCGGTGGGCGTGCCGCTCCTCGACAGGCTCCGGTCCATCGTGGGCGCCGCGCACGTGCGCACCGGCGTCGAGCTGTCCCCGTTCGTCGTCGAGGGGAGCTCGCCCGAGGCCGCCGTCTTCCCGGGCTCGGTGGACGAGGTCGCGGCCGTCGTGCGTCTCGCCGGCGAGTTGGACGTGCCGGTCCTGCCGTGGGGCGGCGGCACCGCCGCGACCGTCGGCGCGCCGCCGGCCCGCCCCGGCGTCGTGCTCGGCCTCGGCCGGTTGAACCGGCTGCTCGAGCACGAACCCGGCGATCTCACCGCGACCGCGGAGGCGGGCATGACGGTCGGCGCTCTCCAGTCGGCGCTCGCCACGCGCGGCCAGTGGGTCTCACTCGATCCCGGGGACGGGGACCGCGCGACCCTCGGCGGCGTGCTCGCGGCGAACGCCTCGGGTCCGCGTCGCCACCTCTACGGCACGGCGCGCGATCTCTTGATCGGCCTCACGGCGGTCGCGGCGGACGGCAGCGTCGTGCGCGGCGGGGGCAAGGTCGTGAAGAACGTCGCCGGTTACGATCTGCCCAAGCTCTTCGTCGGATCGTGGGGCACACTCGGCGTGATCGTGGAGGCGACGGTGAAGCTGCGGCCGCGGCCCGCCGCGGAGCGGCTGCTCGCGGCGCGCTTCGACCGGCTCCAGGACGCCGGCGCCGCCGCGCGGGCGCTGCTCGCGAGCGACCTCATTCCGAACGCCGTCGAGATCCTCGACCCCGGTACCTGCGCGGGGCTCGGCCTCGCCGCGTCACCCTCGCTCGTCGTGGGCTTCGACGGGCTCGCCGAGCAGGTGGACTGGCAGGCGACCGAGCTCGCCGCGCTCGCGCCGCCGCTCGGCGGCCACGACATGATGGAGCTCGATCCGACGGTCTGGGCGCGGCTGGCGGCCGGCGCGCGCTCGGCGTTCCCGTCGCCGGCCGCGGTGATGGCGTTCAGCGTGCTGCCCGCGCGCGTCGCCGAGCTCATGGAGCAGGGCGCGGCGGCGGCGCGGCAACGCGGGCTCCGGAGCGCGTGGTCGGCCCACGCCGGGGTGGGCGCCGTG
>JBOHQB010000345.1:0-1563 GCA_050731995.1 Candidatus Rokuibacteriota bacterium | reverse complement strand
AACGAGGAGCTCCAGCGGATGGTCGAGACCTCCGACGAGTGGATCGTCCAGCGCACCGGCATCCGCGAGCGGCACGTCGTCGACGAGACCGAGGCGACCTCCGACCTCGCCATCAAGGCGGCGCAGCAGGCCCTCGAGCGCGCCCAGGTCGAGCCGGGCGAGATCGACCTGATCGTGGTCGGGACGACCACCGGCGACATGGCGTTCCCCACCACGGCCAACATCGTCCAGCACAAGCTGGGCTGCAAGAACGCCGGCTCCATGGACGTCTACGCCGCCTGCTCGGGCTCGATCTACAGCCTCTCCGTCGGCTCGCAGTACGTCCAGACGGGGAAGTACAAGACCGTCCTCTGCATCGGCGCCGACTGCCTGTCCCGCATCACCGACTACACCGACCGCGGCACCTGCATCCTCCTGGCCGACGCGGCGGGCGCGGCGGTGCTCCGCGCCTCCGACGGGGAGGCGGGCATCCTCGACACCGACCTCTACTCCGACGGGCGCTACGGTGACCTTCTGATCCAGCCGGCGGGCGGCTCGCGCTATCCCGCGACTCACGAGACGGTGGACAAGCGGATGCACTTCGCGAGGATGAAGGGCAACGAGGTCTTCAAGGTCGCGGTGCGCATGTTCAGCGACTGCGCCGAGCGGATGCTCACGCGGAACGGACTCACGGCGCAGGACCTGGCACTCTTCGTCCCGCACCAGGCCAACCTGCGCATCATCGAGGCGGCGGCGAAGCGGCTCAAGTTCCCCATGGATCGGGTGCTCGTCAACGTGGATCGCTACGGCAATACCGGTGCGGCATCGGTCTACGTCGCCCTCGAGGAGGCGTGGACCTCGAAGCGGCTCAACCCGGGCGACCTCGTGCTGATGGCCGCCTTCGGCGGCGGCTTCACCTGGGGCGCGGCGCTGCTGCGTTGGTAAGGGCCCGATGAAGATCGCGTTTCTCTTCCCGGGGCAGGGCTCGCAGGCGGTCGGCATGGGCCGGGCCTTCGCGGAGGCTTCGCCCGCCGCGGCGGCCGTGTGGAGCCGCGCCGACGACGCGCTCGGCTTCCGGATCTCGCGGCTCTGCTTCGAGGGGCCGGAGGACGAGCTCAGCCTGACCGCGAACACCCAGCCCGCCATGCTGACGGCGAGCGTTGCCGCGGCGGCGGTGCTCTTCGAGCGCGGCATCGCCCCGGATCTCTGCGCCGGGCACAGCCTGGGCGAGTACTCGGCGCTGGTCGTGACGGGCGCGCTCGGGTTCGCCGACGCGGTGCGCCTCGTGCGCAAGCGCGGCGAGTTCATGCAGGAGGCCGTGCCCGTCGGGACGGGCGCGATGGCGGCCCTCATGGGGATCGACGTGGAGACGGCCGAGAGGGCCTGCGTCGAGGCGGCGCGGGGCGAGGTCGTCAACGTCGCCAACATCAACTCGCCGGGGCAGATCGTGATCGCCGGGCACACGGACGCCGTCGAACGCGCGGTGCGCGCCGCCGTCGCGCGGGGAGCGAAGAAGAGCGTCATGCTGCCGGTGAGCGCGCCCTTTCATTCGGCGCTGATGAAGCCCGCCGCCGACCGTCTCGC
>JBOHQB010000344.1:0-23712 GCA_050731995.1 Candidatus Rokuibacteriota bacterium | reverse complement strand
GTCCCGCGTCGTGCTCGTCGGGCTGGGTCGGCGCGACGAGGTCACGGCGGAGACGCTGCGGCGCGCCGCGGCGGTCGGCCTGCGCCGCGCCCGCGACCTCGGGGCCCGCGCCGTGGCAATCGAGGCCTTCGGCGAACGCGTACCGGTCCGCCGGCGTGCCCACGCCCTGGTCGAGGGCGCGCTCCTGGCCGCCTACGCCTTCGACCGCTACAAACGTGAGAAATCCGACAAGCGGGTCGAGACGGTGCGGCTCGTGGAATCGGACCGCCGCCTCCAGCGCGAGGCCGCCGACGGCGCCCGGCGCGGGGAGACGTTCGCGCAGGGCACGTGGCTCGCGCGCGACCTGATCAACACACCCGCGATCGATCTGCACCCCGCCGACCTCGCGCGTCAGGCTGCGCAGGTCGCGCGCGCCGGACGCCTGCGCCTCAGGGTCTACGACCGCTCTGCGTGCCGGCGGCTCGGCATGGGTGCCTTTCTCGGCGTCGCCGCGGGCAGCGCCCAGCCGCCGAAGTTCATCCACCTGACGTATACACCGCGTGGCCGCGCGCGCCGGCGCATCGCCGTGATCGGCAAGGGCATCACCTTCGACTCGGGCGGCCTCGACCTCAAGAGCGCCGACGGCATGCTCCGCATGAAGTACGACATGGCCGGCGCGGGCGCCGTGCTCGGGATCATGCGCGCGCTGCCGGCGCTCCGGCCGCCGGTCGAGGTCCACGGCCTCGTCGCCGCGTGCGAGAACATGCCGTCAGGGACGGCGATCCGGCCGGGCGACGTGCTCCGTGCGATGAACGGCACGTCCATCGAGATCGGCAACACCGACGCCGAGGGGCGGCTCACCCTCGCCGACGCCATTTGCTACGCGCGCGAGCGGGTGAAGGCCGACGAGATCATCGACATGGCCACGCTCACCGGCGCCTGCGTCGTGGCGCTCGGCACACTCTGCGCCGGGCTCATGTCGAACGACCAGACGCTCGCGCAGCGCGTGCTCGTCGCCGCGGAGGCGGCGGGCGAGCGCGTCTGGCAGCTGCCGCTCATCGAGGAGTACAAGGACCAGTTCAAGGGCGACGTCGGCGACCTCAACAACACGGGCGGGCGCAACGCCGGCGCGATCACCGCGGGCCTCTTCCTCAAGGAGTTCGCGGGGACCACGCCGTGGGCCCATCTCGACATCGCCGGGCCCGCGTTCGCGGAGAAAGACCTGCCGCTCGGGCCCAAAGGCGCGACCGGCATGGCGGTCCGGACCCTCCTGGAATACCTCTGCCCTGACGGCGGCCGCGCGTGACGCTCCGGTAGATGCCCGGTCCCGTCGACCTCCACTCCCACACGACGGCCTCGGACGGTATTCTCGCCCCGCGCGAGCTCGTGCGCCTCGCCGCGCGCCGCGGGGTGAGCGTGCTCGCGATCACCGATCACGACTCCACGGAGGCGCTCGCCGAGGCGATGGACGAGGCGCGCGCCCACGCCGGCATGACGATCGTGCCGGGGCTCGAGATCAACTGCGACGTCGAGCGGGGCGAGGTGCACGTCCTCGGCTACTGCGTCGACTGGCGTGCCGAGTGGTTCCAGGCGTTCCTCGCCGAGCAGCGCCGCGAGCGCGCGGCGCGCGTCGAGCGCATCTGCTCCCGCCTGGCGGAGCTCGGCGTGCCGGTGACTCCAGCCGAGGTCTTCGAGATCGTCAAGGAGGGCTCGCCCGGGCGCCCCCACGTCGCCCAGGCGATGGTGAACCGGGGCTACGTGAAGTCCATCCGCGAAGCCTTCGACCGTTACCTGCGCGCGGGCGGGCCCGCCCACGTGCCCCGCAAGCGGCTCACCCCCGCCGAGGCGGTCGGCATCATACGTCGCGCGCGCGGCGTGCCGGTGCTGGCGCACCCCGGTCTCGGAGACCACGACGCGCTGATCCCGGACCTCGTCGCCGCCGGGCTCATGGGGATCGAATGCTGGTACAACGAGCACTCAGCGTCGCAGACGGCGAAGTACCTCGAGCTCTGCCGCCGGCACGGCCTCGTCGCGACGGGCGGCTCCGACTACCACGGCTCGCACGTCGGCCGGCCCAACGAGCCGGGTACGCCCGAGGTCGCGCTCACCGCTTGGGAGGCGCTCCAGGCCGCCGCCGCGCGCGCGGCCGCGGCGTGAACGTCCAGATCTTCGGCTTCCGCGACTGCCAGGAGACGCGCAAAGCGCTGCGCTTCTTCGCCGAGCGCCGCATCGCGGTCCATTTCGTGGATATGGACGAGAAGCCCGCGACGCGCGGCGAGCTGCGCCGCTTCGTCGAGCGGCTCGGCGCCGCCTCGCTGATCGACCGCGAGGGCAAACGCTTCCGTGACCTCGGCCTGCGCGTCGCCGGCGACTCGCCGGAGCGGCTGCTCGAGCGTGCGCTCGCCGAGCCGAGACTGCTCCGGACGCCGCTGGTGCGGAGCGGCCGGGAGGTCGCGGCGGGCCCGAGCCCGCAGACCTGGCAGGGGTGGGTGGACGCCGAGCGACGGGCGGCATCGTCATCCACCGGCTTGCCGGAACCCGGGCCGCGTCCCGCGCGTTGACGATCCGCGACCACACCATCCCCAGAGATCGAATGGAGGAATCGATGGCGAATCCGCTGAGCCGCAGGGAAGTGCTGAAGTTCGGCGCCTATACCACCGTCGGCGGCGTCCTCACGCCGGGCATCTCGCTCGCGCAGGCGATCGTCACCGACACGAAGGGCATCACGGCCCGGGACGTCCAGCTGAGCTCCGGGGGCACGATGATCCCGGGCTACGACGCGCGCCCCGAGCGCCAGGGGAAGTATCCGATCGTCGTCGTGATCTCGGGATTCACCGGCAACAGCGAGCACAATAAGGACGTCGTGCGGCGCTTCGCGCACGCCGGCTATTACGCCATCGCGATGGAGCTCTACCACCGCGAAGGGGGCATGCAGGGCAAGAACTTCCAGGAGATGGGCGCGATCTCTGGCAAGGTCACGCGCAAGCAGTACCTCGCGGACATCACGGCCGCCGCCGACTTCGCCAAGCAGCAGTCCTGGGCGCGCGCCGACCGGATCGGCGTCACCGGCTTCTGCGGCGGCGGCGCGCTGACGTTGCACTTCACCGCCGAGTACCCGAGCGTGACCGCGGCGGTGCCCTGGTACGGCCAGGTCAAGCGCACGTTCTCCGACGCCCCGGGCGTGGACGCCTTCAGCCTCGTCACCCGCCTCAAGGCGCCGGTGCTCGGGCTCTACGGCGCGGCCGACCAGGGAATCCCGAACGACGACGTCAAGCGCTTCGAGGCCGAGCTGAAGAAGGCGAACCCGAACGTCGAGTTCGTCCTCTACGAGGGCGCGCCCCACGCCTTCTTCTCCGATGACCGGCCGCAGGTCTACAAGCAGGAGGCGTCCGAGGACGCCTGGAAACGGTGCCTCGCCTTCTTCGACAAGCACCTCAAAGCCTGATCTCCTGACCAGAATCGACCAGCGGATTGCTCAGAATGTCACCGCCGGCCGCGTGCCGGCGGTGACCTCGACGCTTCCGGCAATTCGCTCCGCCCCACGCATCGCGCTGTAAGTGCGCGCGTTTGCAGGGGTCGCGCACATCGGCCCGGCATTCCTCATGGGCGTCGTATCGGACGCCTCGCTGGCACTTCCCCTGCATTGATGGGAGTGCGAGCCGCAGCCCGGTAGTAGGAGCCGCAGCCGTAGGCGAGGCGACGCTGCGAAAGACGGGCGAGGCGAGCCTGTGATGAGAGAGGCGAGAGGAGAGGACATGCGACTGCTTGCCGAGCTGCTGACGCGCTGGGGCTGGATCGGAAACGGTCCGTGGTGGAGGAGCGAACAGTTCTGGCTTGCGCTGGCGGCGCTCGTCCTGCCGTTCGGGTGGGTCCTCTTCTTCATGCGGCTCGACGCGATCCGCGACCGGCTGCAGCCGGTCCGCGTCCGCGTGCGCGGCCTCATCCGCCGCTAGACACCCCTCGGGTTATCGAGGAGCGCCACGGCTCCGCCGGGGCGATCCGAGCGCTGGGCCGGGGGAGTCCGAGGGGGGGCGTAGCCCGCCTCGCTTAAATAGTAGGGGGGCCATTCCTGGGCCCTCCCATCCAGATGTTCCGGCAGCGCGTCTCGGTGACGAGCGCCGCCGCGACGACGCCCGCCAGCGCCGCGCCGAAGCAGACGAGGAAGGCGGATCGGTACGCGGCCACCGGATACGCGCGCGCGCCGCCCAGCATTCCGCCCGTCCAGTGGGCGTCGAGGATCACGCCCGTCAGCCACTGCAAGATCGCGAAGCCGAGGAAGATCGGCATGTTGCAGAAGCCGACGGCGACGCCGACGCGGGTCGGGTCGTTGACCTCCCGCACGCAGCTCCAGACGAGCACGAGCCCCGAGGAGCCGAGCCCGAGCAGGAAGAAGAATGGCATCAGGAGCGCGCGCGGGATCATAGGCTCCGCGGGCAGCGCGAGGAACAGCCAGGCGAGCGCGTAGACGGCCCCCGAGACGAGCATCGGCAGCCGTCGCCGGCCGAGCCACCGATCGGAGAGCCGGCCGATCAGCGGTGAGCCGACGCCGAAGCCGACGCCGATCATCGCGATCACCGTCGCCGCGCTCACGCGCGGGAGTCCGTAGATCTGGGTGAGGTAGGGGATCCCCCAGAGCCCCTGGAAGGCGATTGCACTCGCGTAGACCCCGCCCGCCGCGAGCACCGGCGGCCAGGTGCGCCCGTTCGTGACGACGCCGCGAGCGGCGCGCAGCACCTCGCCGAGCGGCTCCGCGCGCCGCGCGCCGCGGCCGGGGTTCACCGCCGGCAGTCCCATCGCGCTCGGCGTGTCGCGGACGAGGGTGGCGGCCACCGCGGCCAGGAGCAGCGTCAGCACGCCGATCGAGACGAACGTGAGGCGCCAGCCGGCGGCCTCGACGACGAGCGCCAGCGGCGACGACGCCACGAGGGCGCCCGCGTTGCCGATCGTCTGAGTCATGCCGGAGAAGGTTCCGAACTCGTCGGCGCGGAACCACTCGGCGGCGAGCGCGAGCCACGCGATGAGCATCACCGAGGCGCCGAGCCCCACGAGCAGGCGCCCGACGAAGGCGACGGCGAACGTCGGCGCGAGACCGAAGAGCGCCGCGCCGAGCCCCATGGTGGCGCCCCCGAGCGTCAGCGTCCAGCGCGGCCCCAGCGTGTCGGCGAGGCTGCCGGCCACCAGCGCCATCGCCGAGAAGACGTACGGGTAGATCGCCGCCAGGGTGCCGAGGCTCGCCGCCGGAATGCCGAAATCACGCATGAGGTCCTGGGCGACGACCGCGGGGGCGACCCGGTGGAAGTACGAGAAGAAGTAGAGCGACGCCGGCACGACGACCATCAGCCAGCGCGCCGTCGCGAGGGTCACGCGCTACCGGACGTAGGCCGGGAAGACCCGCCGGAGGAGCTCCGGGGGGTTGATCGCGAGGAGACCGGTGGCGAGCCGGCGGGCCGCGCCGCGCACGGCGACGAAGGTGATCGCCGCGCTCGCGACCAGCGCACCGCCGGCATCGCGCGCCTCGACGCGCGTGTCCCAGTAGCGACCGTCGTCGGCGCGCTGCCGGACCGCCGCGCGCGCACCGGCGACGACGACCGGTCCGTGCGCGGGCGCGGCGCGATGGAGCGTGACGATCAACTCGGTGGTCATCCCCGACTCACCCGTCGCCAGCGCGCCCAGCCAGAACGCCGCCTCGTCGAGCAGCGTCGTCAGCGCCACCGGCGCGAGCGCGCCGTCGCCCGCCGCGAGCTCCGGGCGCGGCGTCCACGCGCCGCCGACCACGTGCTCGTCCGCTCGCAGCTGCACGCGCAGGCCGAGCTCGTTCTCGACGCCGCACGCGAAACACGTGCGCGACACCGGCAGCGCGAAGCCGTCGCGTGGCGGGGTGGGGGGCGTGGCCCCGAAATCCGCGAGTAGACCATGCGCTCGTTCGAGCTCGTGCGCGTTGCCTTCGACAGCGGTAGGGCCAACGGATTTCTCAGCCACGCCCCCCACTCCACCACGCGCCTGATTCCCGCTGTCGGTCGTCCCGGCACCGGCCGCGATGTGACCGTCGACGAGCAGCGTCGCGTCCGCGTCGAGCAGACGGAGCGAGGTGCGCGCGGGAGTGCGCGTGACGTCGAGGCGGAGCGGCGTGGCGAGCGGCACACGCCTGTGATAGTGACCGACGACCACGCGGGCGCCCTCGACGGCGGCGAGCGCGTCGAAGACGGCGAGCACGCTGCCGCCGTGCGCGGTCTCCGGGAGTCCCTGGAAGGCGGGATCGAGCGTGAGGGTGAGGTGCTGCCCGACGCGCGAGACGGCGCCGCGCAGGAGCGCGTCGGTGATCGTCATGCGATAATCGCTCGGTGTCGCCCATTCTAGCCCAGAGCGCCTTCGTCAGGGCGACGGCGACCAACTTCTTCTTTTCCCTCGCGCTGAACGGCTTCGTGCTGCTGCCGCTCCACATCAAGGCGCTCGGGGGCACCGAGGTGGAGATCGGCATCGTGATGGGCCTCTCCAGCGCCGTCGGCATCGTCAGCCAGCCGCTGATCGGTCCGCTCGTGGACACTCTGGGCCGCCGCCCCTTCATGCTGCTCGGGGTCGGTCTCTCGCTGGCGTCGGCGATCCTCGCCGCGGCCGTTCCTGGGATCGGTGTGCTCGCGGTCGTGCGGGTGCTGCAGGGGCTCGGATTCTCGGCGTTCTTCGTCGCGGCCTTTTCGTACATCGTCGACATCGTGCCGCCCGCGCGCCGGGGCTGGGCGTTCGGCATCTACGGCGTGTCGGGCTTCCTGCCCTCGGCGTTTGCGCCGCTCGCCGGCGAGTGGGTGATCCGGCACGCGAGCTTCCGCGCGCTCTTCGTCCTCAGCGCCGTCGCGACGCTCCTGCCGCTGGGGCCGTGTGGTCCATGCGCGAAGGACGGCCCCCCGGCGCGGGGCGCCTGGGCCTTTTCGAGGGCGCGCGCGGCGGGCTCGAGGACGTGCGCCAGCGGCACATGGCGCTGGCCGTGTTCTTCGGCCTCGGGTCCGGCACGATCTTCGCGTTCGTGCCCACCTTCGCCGAGGAGCTCGGCGTGCGCGCGCTCTCGCTCTTCTACACCGCCTACGCGGTCGCGGCGATCGGCGTGCGCCTGGCGGGCGGCCACCTCATCGACACGCGCGGCCGGCGGGCGGTGATCGTGCCGTCGTCGTTCGTGCAGGCGATCGCGGCGGCGCTCCTCGCGACCGTCGGCCTCCTGGTTACGCGCACGAGCGGAGTGCCGGTGCTGCCGGCGCTCGCCGTCGCCGGACTCCTCTCGGGCGGGGCCCACGGGTTTCTGTATCCGGGCCTCGCCGCGCTGGTGACCGACACGAGCGCGCCCGGGCGCCGCGCGTGGACGCTGGGCGTCTTCAGCGCCATGTTCCTCGCGGGGCAGGCGGGAGGCGCCTTCGTCTTCGGCTGGGTGAGCCACGAGGTCGGCTACGGGCCGATGTGGACCGTGCTCGCCCTCGTCTTGTTCATCGGGGGGGCCCTCGCGACACGCCTGCCCGCGGCGCCGCCGCGTCACGAGGCGGGCTGACGGTCCCCGCTGCGCGCGCTGGCCTTGTATACTGGCGGGGCCGCGAAGGGGTCGCGGCGCCTACGGAGGACGCGTCATGGTGATCGCGAGCGGCCGGATCGGAGCGATTGCGCTGTCGGCGGTGGTGCTGGTCTCGGTCGCGGGCGGGGCGCGAATCGCGACGTCGGCGCCACGGGCCGAGCCGGCGCCGCGCGCCGCGGGTCCGCAAGAGGCGACGGTCGTCGCGGTGGTGCTGGATCCGACGACGAACACGCCCACGGTGGTGCTCGAGGGCAAGCGTGACGGGCGCCATCTCGCGATGGCGATCGGCCCCGCTGAGGCGACGGGAATCGCGGTGCCGCTCCAGGGCGTGACGCCGCCGCGTCCGCTGACCCACGACCTGTTCCTCACGCTCTTCGGTCGCCTCAACGTCACGGTCACCCGCGTCGTCATCACCGACCTGCGCGACAATATCTTCTACGCGGTGTTGCACCTGAGCACCGGCGGCACGCCGATGACGCTCGACTCGCGACCCTCGGACGCGATCGCGCTCGCGATCCGCGCCAAGGCGCCCGTGCTCGTGGAGGACCGGGTCTTCGAGAAGGCGGACCGTCCGGCGGCCGGGGGGCGGCCGAGCATCTAACGATGGCGAAGCCCGAGCCGAGCGACCGGGAGTGGGCGCTTCAGCGGCGCCTCGAGGACGTCTTCTCGAAGCTGGGGGAGAAGTTCGGGGACCTCACCGGCCGCGTCGAGACCGACGTGGACCCGCGCGTGGCGTTCGACGACGTGGGCGGGCTCACGCAGGCCAAGGCGATGCTGCGCGGCTTCTCGCTCGCGCTCACGAGCCCGGAGTCCTATGCGCGGTGGGGCATCGCACCGCCGAAGGGCGTGCTGCTCTACGGCCCGCCGGGCACCGGCAAAGCGAAGCTCGCGAAGGCGCTGGCGACGGACTCGGCGGCGGTCTTCTACCATGTCAAGCTCTTCAACCTGACGTCCAAGTTCGCCGCGAACACCGGCGAGCTGCTGCAGGAAATTCTGAGGATCGCGAGCGCAGAGGGACGCGCGGTGCTCTTCCTCGACGAGGCGGACGCGCTCTCGCTCGAGCACCTGCTGCCGCCGCCCCAGGCGCGGGAGGCGAGCGCGCGGCTCGTGGCGGCGCTCTGCGAGAAGCTGGACGGCATGGCCGCCGACGCGCGCATCCTCGTGGTCGCCTCGACGAGCCGGACCGACGCGGTCGACGGGGCGCTCGTGGCGCCGGGCCGGCTCGATCACCTCGTCGAGGTGGCGCTGCCCGAGCCGGGCGAGCAGCGCGAGATCCTCGAGCTGATCCGCGCGCGCACCGAGAAGCAGGCCGGGCGGCAGCTGTTCGAGCCCGTCGACTACCAGAAGGTGCTGCCGACCATGGGCGGGCTGAGCGGCGCCGACATCTCCGATATCCTCCGGCGCGCGCTCGAGGCCAAGGTGCACCAGGCCGCGGGCGGGGTCGAGGCCTCCATCGTGAGCACGCAGGACCTGCTCGACTCCATCGACGCCTACAAGCGGGTGCGCGGCGTGGTCGAGAAGATCCGATACGGACAGTACCTCTGATCCGCTCGGTCGTCACCACCCGCGAGCGCATCCGCATCCACTACCGGCGCCTGGGCCGGGGGCCCGGCATGGTCCTCCTCCACGGATTCCCGCAGACGGGCCACATGTGGCGCAAGGTCATGCCCGCCCTCGCCGAGCGGTTCACCGTCGTCGCGCCGGACCTGCGCGGCTACGGCGACTCCGACAAGCCGCGCGGGGGCTACGACAAGCGCACGATGGCGGCCGACGTGGTCGACGTGATCGCGGCGCTCGGGCTGGCGCCCGTCGTGCTCGTCGGCCACGACCGTGGCGCACGCGTCGCCCACCGGCTCGCCCTCGAGCACGGCGCGCTGCTCACGCGGCTGGTGCTCCTCGACATCGCGCCGACGTGGGACGTGTTCCACGACCTCGACCGCCACAAGGCGCTCGCCCGCTGGCACTGGTTCTTCCACCAGCTCCCCGACCTGCCCGAGGCGCTCGTCGCCGGCCGCGAGGAAGTCTATCTGCGCTACCTCTTCCGC
This sequence comes from Candidatus Rokuibacteriota bacterium, assembly GCA_050731995.1. Taxonomy (GTDB): domain Bacteria; phylum Methylomirabilota; class Methylomirabilia; order Rokubacteriales; family CSP1-6; genus JBOHQB01. The sequence continues at coordinate 14,136 of JBOHQB010000344.1, read as the reverse complement.
CTGTGGGCGCTCAACCCCGCCGCGATCGAGGAGGAGGCCGTCGCCGAGTACCTGCGCTGCTTCCGCCTGCCCGGGGCGATGCGCGCCGCCTTCGACGACTACCGGGCCGGCGCGACGACCGACCTCGAGCACGACGGCGCCGACCGCGACAGGAAGGTGACGGCGCCGACGCTGGTCCTCTGGGGCGAGGGGCGCGCGGCGCAGGCTCAGGACATGCTCGCCGTGTGGAAGGCCCGCTGCGAGCGCGTCGAGGGCGGGCCGGTGGCGGGCAGCGGACACTTCATCCCCGAGGAGCAGCCGCAGGCGGTGATCGACGCCCTCGTGCGCTTCGCCGGATGACGCGGTGATCGCCACCACGAAGATCCGCGTACGCTACAAGGACACCGACTGCATGAAGGTCGTCTACTACGGCAACTACCTCACGTACTTCGAGGTCGGCCGCGTGGAGTACCTCCGCCAGCACGGCCTGGCGATGTCCGAGGTCGACCGGCGGGTGCACCTGCCCGTGGTCGAGGCGGTGGTGCGCTACGCCAAGCCCGCACGGCTCGACGACCTGCTGGAGGTGCGGTGCTGGGTCAGCGAGCGCAAGCGCGCCTCGTTCCGGTTCGCCTACGAGATCCTCGACGACGCCGGCGGGCCGGTCGCCGCGGGCTCGACCCTGCACGCGTGCTGGGACCCGGCGACCAGCCGGATAGTCGCGCTGCCGCCGTGGCTGCGGGAGGCGACCGGGGTCATGACGCCGGCGCCTGGGGTATAATGGGCTCCGCTCGTCGCTCCGCATGATCGAAGTTCAGAACCTTACCAAGCACTACGGGCCGGTGACCGCGATCCGCGACGCGTCGTTCCGCGTCGAGGCCGGCCGGATTGTCGGCTTTCTCGGCCCCAACGGCGCCGGCAAGTCGACCGCGATGCGGATCCTCGCCTGCTTCATGCCGGCCAGCGGCGGCACCGCGCGCGTCGCCGGCTACGACGTCTTCCGCGACTCCATGGAGGTGCGCCGCCGCATCGGCTATCTGCCTGAGAATGTCCCGCTCTACACGGAGCTGCGGGTGGCGACGTACCTCGACTTCGTCGCCGAGGTCAAGGGCCTGGGGCGTGCCGAGCGGCGGCGACGGGTGGCGGACGTCATGGACCGCTGCAACATCGCGGACGTCCAGGGCCGCCTGGTCGGGACCCTGTCCAAGGGCTACCGGCAGCGCGTGGGGATCGCCCAGGCGCTCATCGGGAACCCCGAGGTGCTCATTCTCGACGAGCCGACGATCGGGCTCGACCCGGCGCAGATCCGCGAGATCCGCGAGCTCATCAAGTCGCTCGGGGAGGCCCACACGGTGATCCTCTCGACGCACATCCTGCCGGAGGTCTCCATGGTCTGCTCCGGCGTCGTGATCATCCACAAGGGCACGATCGTGGCGCAGGGTCCCATCGACGCGCTGGTCGCGCAGTTCTTCCCGACCGCGCGCGTCGAGGTGGAGATCACCGGTGTGGCGGCCGCCGTGCAGGAGGGGCTGCGCGGGCTCCCCGGCGTCACGGCGGTGACGGAGCTCGCCCGGACGAACGGCGCCGGGCGCTGGCTCGTGGAGTCGGCTCGCGACCGCGACGTCCGCGGGGAGATCTTCCGGCTCGCGGCCGCGCGACAGTGGATCGTGCTCGAGCAGAAGCGCGTCGGCGCGAGCCTGGAGGAGGTCTTCCTGCGCGTCGTCGCAAGTGACGAGGGCGCGTCGGCATGAGAATCTGGCCGATCTACAAGAAGGAGCTGCGGCTCTACTTCACGTCGGCGGTCGCCTACGCGGTGCTCACCGCGTTCCTCTTCATGATGGGGTGGTTCTTCCAGCGTATCTTCTTCAGCTTCATCGGCCTCTCGCTCCAGGCCGCGGCCAACCCGATGCTCGCGCGCGACATGAACCCGACAGACATGATCATGCGCAACCTCCTGTCGAACATGAGCGTCATCCTGCTCTTCCTGACGCCGCTCCTGACGATGCGGATCTTCGCGGAAGAGCGCCGCTCCGGGACGATCGAGCTGCTGCTGACCTACCCGGTCCGCGACGGAGCCGTGCTGCTGGGCAAGTACTTCGCCGCGCTCACCCTGTACGGAGTCATGATCGCCATCACGCTGGTCTACCCGACGATCCTCTGGCGGTTCGGCGCGCGGCTGGAGTGGGGGCCGCTGGTGACCGGTTATCTCGGGCTCATGCTCCTCGGGGCCGCCTTCCTGGCGATCGGCGTCCTGTCATCCTCGCTCACCGAGAACCAGATCGTCGCGGGGATCTCGACCTTCGCCGTACTGCTGGCCCTCTGGGTCGCCGGCTGGTTCGCCGACTACGCGGGTCCGACGTGGGGAGGCGTGCTCCGCCACCTCTCGGTCCTCGAGCACAACGAGAACTTCGCGAAGGGCGTCCTCGACACCAAGGATCTCATCTATTACGTCGACCTCTCGGTGATCGCGCTGTTCCTCGCGCTGCGCTCGGTCGAGTCGCGGCGCTGGAGGGCCTGAGCTGTGCGCCGCTGGTCGGACTGGGTCTTCTATGTCGGCATCGCGTTCCTCCTCGGCGCGGTGACCCTGACCCTGTTCTGGCCGGAGTTCGAGCGGCTGTGGTGGGCGCTGGTCCTCGGAGGCGTCGTGCTCGTCGCCGTCTCGGCCCTGCCGTGGCTCCGGGATCTGCGCGCGACCCTCACCGGCCGGACGGCGCGCCATGGCCTGCACGCCGTCATCACGATCCTCTTCGTCCTCGGGATCGTCGGGTTCGTCGAGGCGCTGTCGTACCGGCACAACAGATCGATCGACCTCACCGAGAACCGGCGTCACAGCCTGTCGCCGCAGACCATCCAGCTGCTCCGCGGCCTCAAGACGGACGTGAAGGCGCTGGGCTTCTTCCGTCCCGACCAGCCGGGCAAGCGCGTCGCCGACTCCCTCCTCGAGCAGTACGCGCGCTACTCCAACGGGCGCTTCAAGTGGCAGGTCGTCGACCTCGACCTCGGCCCGAAGCTGGCGGCCCAGTACGGCGTCGAGGCCTACGGGACCATCGTGCTCGAGGCGGGGGGCCGGCACGAGAAGGTGCTCAGCGTCGACGAGGAGCCGATCACGAACGCCCTCGTGAAGGTGACGCGCGAGGGCAAGCGTGTCGTGTACGTGCTGCAGGGCCACGGCGAGCTCGACCTCGGCAACTCGGAGCGCACTGGATTCAGTGTGGCGAAGGACGCGATGGAACGCGCCAACTACGAGGTCAAGCCGCTCGTCCTCGCGCGCGAGACCAAGGTGGCGGACGACGCGGCGGCGGTCATTGTGGCGGGTCCGCGCATCGAGCTGTTCCCGCCGGAGGCGGACGCGCTCGGCGCCTACCTGGCGCGCGGCGGCAGGCTCCTCGTCATGCTGGGCTCGCCGATGATCCAGCGGGTCCAGGACGCCACGCTCCGCAAGCTGCTCGCGGCCTACGGGGTCGAGGCCGCCGACGACATCGTCATCGAATACAGCGCGCTCGCCCAGCTGTCCGGCTACGGGGTCTCGGTCCCGGTCGTCGTGGACTACGACCCGCACGCGATCACCCGGGATCTGCGCATGATGACGGTGTTCCCGCAGGCGCGGTCCCTGAGCCAGGCCAAGGGTGCGCCCCAGGCCGCGGCGTTCGGCGCGCTGGCCCGGACGAGCCCGCAGTCGTGGGGCGAGACCAACCGGCAGGAGCTCGAGTCCGGGCGGGTGAAACCCGATCCGGACGAGAAGAAGGGACCCCTGCTAGTCGCCGTCACCGCGACGAAGGACAAGTCCCGGCTCGTCGTGGTGGGCTCGGTGGCGCTCGCGACCAACGAGTTTTTCGGTGTCGCCAGCAACCGCGACCTGTTCCTCAACATCGTCAGCTGGCTCGCCGGGGACGAGGAGCAGATCGCCATCCGGCCGAGGGACTCGCGGATCGCGCCGATCTTCCTGACGGTGGTCCAGGAGCGCGCCATCAACCTCCTGTCGCTCGTGATCCTGCCGGGCTTGGCGCTCTTTGCCGGGATCGCCGTCGTCGTGGCCCGCCGCGCCGCCCGGTAGCCGCGCGATGCGCTGGCAGACCCCGGCCGCCCTCGCCGTCGTCCTCGTGGCACTGGGCGGCTTCTACTACCTCTGGGAGGTTCGCTGGGCGCCCGACCGCGAGAAGACCGAGAGCCTCAAGGGCAGGGCCCTGGCCGCCGACGCGAAGGACGTCACCGAGATCGCCTTCAGGCGCGGCGCCGAGACGGTGCGCCTCAAGCGGGAGGGCGAGGGCTGGCAGCTCGTCGAGCCCGTCCGGGCGCGCGCCCACCGCGGCAACGCGGAGTCGGCGCTCGCGACGCTCGTCACCGCCAAGATCGACCGTGAAATCGCGGCGCAGCCCGCCTCGCTCGCCGAGTTCGGCCTCGACAAGCCCGCCGCCGAGGTGACGCTGACGCTCAAGGACGGCAAGACGCTCGGCGTGAGCCTCGGCGGGAAGAACCCGACCGGCGTCTGGGTCTACGCGCGCGAGCGCGACAAGCCCGCCGTGTTCGTGCTGGGCGAGAGCGTGCTGCGCGAGGCCACCCGTCCGGTCGCCGACCTGCGCGACCGTAGCGTTCTCGCCTTCGACCGCAAGGACGTCTCCGCCCTCGAGGTCGTCACGCCCGATGCGACGCTGGCCGTCGAGCGCGACGGCCAGCGCTGGAAGCTCACGCGCCCGGTGGCGCTGCGCGCCGACACCGAGGTCGTGGAGGAGTTCCTGGGCCGGCTCCTGGAAGTGCAGGTCAAGGAGTTCGTCGACGACACGCCCAAGTCGCTCGCCCCGTGGGGCCTCGACCGGCCGATCCGCCTGACCGTCGTGACGGGAAGGGAGAAGGACCGGACGAGCCGGGCCCTCCTCGTCGGGCGCTTCGACGACAAGAAGAAGGGCGTCTACGCGATGCGGCCGGGAGAATCGAGCGTGGTGCTGGTCCCCGAGGCGCTCTGGAATTCGGTTCCGCGCACGGTCGCGGCGCTTCGCAACCGCGCCGTGGTCGAGTTCGACCGCGACAAGCTCGCGCGGGTCGAGCTCGAGAACGCGCACGGCAAGGTCGCGCTGGCGAACGAGGACAACCGCTGGAAGATCGTCGCCCCGGAACCGCTCGCCGCCGACCCGAGCGCGGCCGGCTCGATCCTGGCGCGCCTGCTGGAGATGCGCGCCCAGGGGTTCCTCACGGACGACGCCTCCGGCATTCCGCGGTGGCTCGCGAAGCCCGCCGTGCGCGTGACGCTGACCCCGAAGGACGGGGGCGCGCCGACGACTGTGCTCCTGGCGCCGTCGCCGGAGAAGCGCGGCGGGTCGCCCACCGCCTACGCCGGGATCGAGGGGCGGGGCCCGGTCGTCCTCGTCGAGCAGAAGCCCTTCGCGGACCTCGAGAAGCTCTCGCTGATCGATGTGCGCGACCGCCGCGTGCTCGGGAACTTCGAGCCGAAGGACGTCAAGCGGGTCCGGGTGCGGGCGGGTGGCCAGGGCGTGCTGCTGGAGCGCGCGGGAGAGACCGAGTGGAAGCTCGTCGAGCCCGCGCGCGGCGCGGCGAAGGGGATCGCGGTGGACAATCTTCTCTTTACGCTCCGCGGTCTCAGATGGACCGAGATCGCGGCACCCAAGGGGGAGGACGCGGCGAAGTACGGGCTCGACGCGCCGACGCTGGAGGTGACGGCGCTGCGCGCCGACGGCGGCGAGCTTGCCACGGTCCTCGTCGGCCGCCGCGAGGACAAGCGCGCCTGGGTGCGCACGAAGTCCGACCCGGCGATCTACGTGGTGGAGACGGGCCAGCTCCCCGCGCCGCCGAAGCTGCCCGACGACTTCAAGGGCTGAGGCCGTGACCCGCGAGATCTTCATCGTTGCCCGGAACTGCCCGGAGATCTATCGGTACCTCACGCAGACTTTTGCCGGCGCCGAGAACGTGCAGGTCATCTGGGACCGGCGCGAGGTCGAGCGACGGGGTGCGGCGGGCCGGCGCTCCGCCGAGCGTCGGCGCGCCGATCGGCGGCAGCGCGCCGCCATCGACGCCGAGCTGAAGGCGTACGGCTACGCGTTCCTGAGCGTGGACTGAGCGTGATCGAGGAGCGCCACGGCTCCGCCGCGGCGCTTCCGAGCGCTGGGGGGTATGGGGGGCCATCTCGGGGCCCCTCCATTAGATTAGGCCGGCGCGTCGCGCAGGAGCCCGATCTCTCGGTACCGCCCCTCGATCCGGGAAGAGATCAGCCCGAGCCGCAGCAGGCGCGGCATCAGGTTCTCCTGGAACAGGAAACTGTTGAACGCCTTCGTCGTCTGCGAGTGCCTCACGGTATCGCGCCAGATCTGGTCGCCGTCCCAGCCCATCTCGGTCCAGACGTTCTTGATGGACTGGAAGCCGGTGCGCTCGTCGCGCGCGTACATGAGGTCGCAGACGCGGAACGTGAAGTCCTCGAGGTACTCGCGCTTGGCCGCCTCCATCCTTGGGATGGCGCGCCGGAGGGCGAAGTAGCCGAAGTTCACGTGGCGCCCCTCGTCCTGCAGCACGTACTCGAGAAGGGATGCGAGGGTCGGATCGCCGGTCTGGCGACGCATCACGTTGAACGCCGCGATGGCGAGCCCCTCGACGATCATCTGCATGCCCAGGAGCTTCAGCTCCCAGAGGTTCGTCGCGAGGATCTCGTCGAGGACCGCCTTGAGCAGGGGATCCACCGAATAGATCTTGTGCAGCTTCTTGACGTAGCGCTCGAAGACCTCGACGTGGCGGCCCTCGTCCACGACCTGGGTCGAGGCGTAGAGCTTCGCGTCGAGCTCGGGAATCGAATTGACGAGCTGGCCGCAGACGACGAGGGCGCCCTGCTCGCCGTGGAGGAACTGCGACAGGCGCCACGCGGAGACGCGGATCTCGACCTCCTTCTGCTCCTCGGGGGTGAGCCGGGAGAAGAAGTTGGTCCCGGCGAAGGCGACCTGGACGTTGAGCACGGGCCCTTCCTTGCCGATGGGCCGCGTCCAGTCGATGGCGGTCGACGCGTTCCACTGGTTCTTCTTTGCGGTCTCGTACAGCATGTCCAGCTCTTCGTGCGTCGGGAGGTAGTCGTAGTCCCAGAGCGTTTCGAGCTGGTAGGTGACCCGCCGCGCGGCGGTGTGGCTCACGGTCGTCATGCGCGCTCCTGCTCTGATTTGAATGAATGAAGCGTCAGTCGGCCGCATTCTAGCGTAGTTCGGAGCCCTCGTGTAGAGTCGGGCCCATGCGCGAGGACGCCGTGTACGTGAGGCAGATGGAGCTCGGCCCGATGCAGAACTTCGTCTACCTTGTCGGCGATCCCGTCGCGCGCGAGTGCGTCGTCGTCGATCCCGCGTGGGAGATCGACACGATCGTGGACACGGTCGAAGCCGACGACATGACACTCACCGGGGCCCTCGTCACCCACAGCCATCAAGATCACGTCGGCGGGAGCCTCGCGTCGTGGGGTATGCCCGGACGCATCCCCGGCGTCGAGGAGCTGCTCGGTCGCGTGCGGGCGAAGGTCTACGTCCACAAGGCGGAGCGGGAGTTCCTCACCGGCTTCGGCTCGGACCTCGTGAAGGTGGACAACCACGACACGCTTCGGGTCGGCCGGCTCACCCTCACGTTCCTCCACACGCCCGGCCACACGCCGGGCTCGCAGTGCTTCCTGGTGGATGGCCGGCTGATCTCGGGCGACACCCTGTTCATCGGCTCGTGCGGCCGCACGGACCTGCCGGGCAGCGATCCGAGCGAGATGTACTACTCGCTGACGCAGCGGCTCGGCGCGCTGCCCGACGCGACGGTGCTCCTGCCCGGCCACAACTACGGCGGCCCGGAGTCCACCCTCGGCGACGAGCGGCAGCAGAATCCGTTCCTCCGCTTCACCGCGCTCGGCGATTTCCTGCGCGTCGTGGGCGGCGGGCGCGGCGCGAGGCTGACGTGATCTCCGGCCGCGCGTTCGCGTCGCTGCTCGAGCGTCACGGCCTCGACGTCGCCACGGGCGTGCCGTGCTCCCTCGTCGAGGATCTCATCGCGGTCCTCGAAGCCGACCCGGCCCGCTACGTCGCCGCCACGCGCGAGGACGCCGCGGTCGGCGTCGCCGCCGGTGCCTGGCTGGGCGGGCGCCGGCCGGTGGTGATCATGCAGAACTCGGGGCTCGGCACGAGCCTGAACGCGCTGGCGTCGCTGTCGCTGATGTACGGGCTGCCGGCGCTGCTGCTCGTGACGTGGCGGGGCTTCGGCGGCACGGACGCGCCTGAGCACATCCTGATGGGTGAGATCTCGCCGCGTCTGCTCGACCTGCTCGGCATCCCGTACCGCGTGCTCGCCGCCGACTCCGTCGACCGCGATGTCGCCTGGGCGGCCGCGGAAATGGAGCAGCGCTCGGCGCCCGTGGCGCTCCTGATTCCGCCCGGCGTCGTCGCCACGGGCCACGCCCGCGCCGAGTCACCGGCACGTGCGAGCGGGTGGCGTGGCGGGCGGGGGGCCCCAGGCTCCACGCCGGGGGACCCCACACCGGCGCAGTACGAGCCGAGCGGCGCCCGCGGGCTGGGCCCCGCAGCCGCGGAGGCGAGCCTCCCAACGGATCGTGGCGCGGAGCCTGGGGCTGCCCGCCGCGACAGGACCCGCTCGCACGTGCCGGAGATCCTCGTCCCGAGCGTGTCCAGGCTCGCGGCGCTGGGCGCGGTGGTGAAGTGCCTCGGCGACGAGCCGCTGATCCACGCGAACGGCTACGTCTGCCGCGAGTCGTTCTCGCTCGGCGACCGTCCGCAGAACTTCTACATGATCGGCTCGATGGGACTCGCGTCCGCCATCGGGCTCGGAGTAGCGCGCGCGCGACCCGAGCGACGCGTCGTCGTCGCGGACGGAGACGGCAATCTCCTGATGAACCTCGGCATCCTCGCCATGATCTCGGCGGCCGCGCCCCCGAACCTGGTCCATTGCGTCTTCGACAACGAGGTCTATGGCTCGACCGGCAACCAGGGCTCGCCGTCGCGCGCCGTGCGGCTGGACGCGCTCGCCGCCGCGTCGGGCTACCGCACTGTCGCCGCGGCCACCGAGCCCGAGGCGGTCACGCGCGCGGTCCGCGCCGCGCTCGCGGCCGACGGCCCCCACTTCGTCCTCGCCAAGGTCACGGCCGAGAAGGCCGACGTGCCCAGGATTCCGCACACGCCCGCCGCGATCCGTGACCGGTTCCGCGCGGCCGTCCTAGCAGGCTGATCGCTCCGGGCTCCGCCGCCGGCGGCCGACGATCTGCACCCGGCCGGTGACGCGCGGCGGGCACGTCACGAAGACGACGACCGCCGCCGCCACCTCGTCGACGTCGCCCGCGCGACCCCGCCTGATCGCGCGCCAGCGGGCCAGCGGCAGTCGGTCAGGTTTGAGCACCGGGCCGGGCGCGACGCAGTTGACGGCGATCCGCCGCGGCGCCAGCTCGGCGGCGAGCCCTCGGGTGAGCGCGACGAGCCCGGCCTTGGAGAGCCCGTAGGGCACCCAGCCCGGGTCGGGAGAGAGGGCGGCGGCGTCGCCCACGCTCACGACGTGGCCTCCGGCGCGCATCCAGCGCGCCGCCGCCTGGGTGGTGAAGTACGCCGCCTTCAGATTGAGGTCCAGCAGCCGCGCGTACTGGCGCTCGGTCGTCGTCGCGAGCGGCGTGCGGGTGAAGCCGGCGGCGTTGTTGACCAGCACGTCGAGGCCGCCGAGACGCCGCGCGGCCCGGTCCACGAGGCGCCGGGGGGCGCCGGCCGCCGCCAGGTTGACGCGCAGGGCCACCGCCCGGGCGCCGAGCGCCTCGAGCTCGCGCACCGTCCGGTTGGCGGCCGCGGCGGAGCGGTGGTAGCCGATCGCCACGTCGAACCCGGCCCGGGCGAGCGCCAGCGCGATGGCGCGCCCGACGCGGATCGCGCCGCCCGTGACGAGAGCGCGACGACGAACTTTGCGCGCGCGCCGGAACGGTGGCATCATCGAATCTGCATGAAGAACTGGCTCAAGGTCCGCTTCATCACCGGCTTCTTCGTCACCGTTCCGGTGATCGCCACCGCCTGGCTGCTCTGGGTGTTCTGGACGTACATCGACGACTTCTTCAAGCCGATGTACGAGGCCATCTTCGGCCGCCCGATCAAGGGGCTCGGCTTCCTCACCGCGGTCACGATCATCCTCATCTTCGGCACCATCGCCCGCAACGTCGCCGGCCGGCGCGTGCTCGCGTTCGGCGACAAGCTCCTGCACAAGGTCCCCATCTTCCGGGCGCTGTACCCGTCGATCAAGATGCTGATCGATTCCTTCTCGCCCGAGCGGTGGAACTCCTTCAAGTCGGTCGTGCTCGTCCAGCACCCGCGCGAGGGCACCTTCGCCTTCGGCTTCGTGACGAGCGAGGTCGTCCTCGAGTCGCCCGCCGGCAAGGGCGAGATGATGTCGGTGTTCGTGCCGACGAACAACCTCTACCTCGGCGACATCGTCGTCGTGCCCCGCGCCGACGTCATACACACCGGTCTCACCGTCGAGGAGGGTGTCCGGATCATCCTCTCCGCGGGCACGGCGACGCCGCCTCGGCTGCCGCGCCCCTAACGCGCGACGCGCGCGGCCCAGGCGCGGACCGCCTCGCCGAGCGGAAAGAGCCGCCCGAAAAAGAAGTGGTTCGCGCCCGCGATCATCCGGACCTCGGCGCCCGGCAGCGTCGCGCCCAGCCCTTCCAGCCGCTCCCGGGGGCAGTACTCGTCGTCGCTGCCGGCGAGGAGCAGCAGCGGGCCGTCGAGCGCCGTCGGCGGCGGGAACCCGGGAAGCCCCCGGAGCGCCAGGGGCGGCGCCAGGAGGGCGAGCCCCGCGAGGACCGCGCCCGTGGCGGCCGCGGCGGCGGCCATCGCGGCGCCGAACGAGTAGCCGACGAGCGCGACCCGCGCCGGCGCGACCAGCAGCCCCCCCAGGCGCGCGAGCGCCGCCCGCACGTCGTCCTGCTCGCCCCGGCCCTCGTCCCAGACCCCGGACGATGCCCCGACGCCGCGGAAGTTAAAGCGGAGCGTCGCCAACCCCGCCTCGGCACAGACCTCCGCGGTCCGGACGACGACCGGATTGTGCATGTCGCCGCCGTAGAGCGGGTGCGGATGACAGAGGACGGCTCCGTTCGTCGCGTCGGCGGGCAGGGCGAGCGCGGCCTCGAGGGTCAGGCCGGGGCCTATGGGAATGGTCGCGGTCCGTTCGGGTATCATGCGCCCATGAGAATAGCGACGGGGGGGTGGCCCGTCCAACAGCCGTGTTGACCTGCTATTTCGTCCGCCGCCGCCTCGGTCCCTGGCTCGACGGCGCCCTCGACGAGCGCGCCGCCGGGCGCGTGTCCGCCCACGCGGACGAGTGCGCGCGCTGCCGATCCGAAGCCGCCGAGCTGGGACGCTTCCGAACCCTGCTCCGGGGCACGCTGCAGTCCGCCGACCCTGACTGGACAGGATTCTGGCAGGGGGTCGTCCGAGGCATCGAGGACGCGCGTGCGACCCGGCCCGCGCGCGGCGTATCGGCCTGGTGGCGGCCCCGCTGGGCGCTGTCTGCCCTGGCCCTCGGTCTCGTCCTCTCGCTCGGGGTCTGGCAGTTCATGCCGGGACCCGCGGTCGTGGAAGCGGGAGTCCACGTGAGCTCGGCGCGCACCGAGGATCCTCGCGCGACCGTGATGGTCTACTCGACACCCGAACAGGACGTGGCGGTCGTCTGGGTCGTCGGGCTCGACTGAAGAACATGGGGGGCTCCGGGCGCCCCCCAAGCCCCCCATCTCTCGGGAATCAGGCTAGCGCGGCTTCGTCAGGAAGTGCGCCCGGCGGTTCTTCTGCCAGCACGCCTCGGTCTTCTCGGTGCACTGCGGACGCTCCTTGCCGTAGCTGATGATCGTGATGCGGCTCGCCTCCACACCCTGCGCGACGAGGTAGTTCATCGCCGCCTTGGCGCGCCGCTCACCGAGCGCCAGGTTGTACTCGGGAGTGCCGCGCTCGTCGCAGTGGCCCTCGATGAGCACGAGCTCGTTGCGGCTCTGCTTCAGCCACGCCGCGCTCGCGTCGAGGGTCTTCGCGTCGCCCGGTCGGACATCGTACTTGTCGAAGTCGAAGAAGACGTCCTTGACGTTCGGGTTCTCGGCGAAGTCCCGCGGCGCCGGACGCGGTGCGGGTGCCGCGGTCGGCGGGGCCGGGGCCGGGGCCGGAGCCGGAGCCGGAGCCGGAGGGGGCGGAGCAGGCATCACCGCCGGTGGAGCTGCGGGAGGCGCGGTAGGTGGAGGCGCCGACGCTGCCGCCGTCGCAGGGCGCTTGGCGCACCCGCTGAGCGCCGCCGCCGCAATCAGCAGGCCAATGGCGAGAAACCTGGAACTCCGAGTCAACATGACGCCTCCTTTTATCGCTGGCATGCAGTATCCACCCGCGTCGATCCTACCACGGGCCTCCGGATTCGGGCAGCGGCCTTCCCGGTGTCGGCTCAGGGCATCCGGGGCGACCACGCCGGGCTCGCGAATTCCCCCGGCCCGCGCGTGACGGGCTCCTGCTGCGAGCCGTCGGCGAGCATCGCGTAGATCTGCCACCGCCCGCCGCGGTTCGTCTGAAACGCGAGGTGTCGTCCGTTCGGGGCCCACGTCGCGCCCTGGTTCTCGCCCCAGCCCGTCGTGAGCGCGCGCGGGTTGGAGCCGTCGACGTTGATCACCCAGATGTCGTGCATCCCCGCGCGCTGCGTGTACGCGATCGTGTCGCCCTTCGGCGACCAGCGCGGCTGCGTGTGAAAGCCGCCGGAGGTGAGCTGGCGCACGCTGCCGCCGTTCGGATCCATGACGTAGATCGCGGGCCGGCCGCCGCGGTCCGACACGAACGCGATCTGGTCGCCGCGCGGTGACCAGGTCGGCTCGGTGTCGATCCCGGGGTTGTGCGTCAGGCGCCGAAGGGCCCCCGTCGCGAGCGTCAGGAGGTAGATCTCCGGGTTGCCGTCCTTCGACAGCGTCATCGCCAGGCTCTTGCCGTCGGGGCTGAACGCGGGCGACGAGTTGATGCCGGTGAACGCGGCGAGCGTCTGCTCGGGCCTCCGCTCGAACGGGAAGACACGGAAGAGGTCCGGATAGCCGTTCCGGTACGACGTGAAGGCGAGCGAGCGCGCGTCGGGGCTCCAGACGGGCGTCATGTTGATCGAGCCGTTCCGCGTGACCGGCGTCGCGCCGAAGCCGTCGTAGTCCGACATCGCGAGCTCTTTGGCGCCGACGGGGCCCGCCACGTAGGCGATCTTGGTGTCCGCCACGCCGGGCTCGCCGGTGAACTGCAGCACCACCTCGTCCGCGATCTTGTGCGCGAGCCGGCGCAGCTGCCCCGTCGGCAGCTCGAACTTCCTGGTCGCGATGAGCCGGTGCTCGGGCGTGGTCAGATCGTAGAGCCGCATCTCCGCCTCGGCGCGCTCGCCCCGGAGGGCCAGGAGCCCGTGGAGTCCCGCGTGGGCGCCCGCCGCGGCGAACGCCGTCCACGACTCCCGGAGAGCCACGGGGTTGTTCACGGGGATCGTTCCCGTCCCCGCGACGACGCTGAACAGCCCGGAGAAGGTGAGGTCGGCGCCGGCGACGGTCGCCAGCGCCTTGCCGCCACCGCCGACGTCCGAGCCCGTGACGACGGTGAGGTCCGGGATCGCGATGTTGAGCTTCCTCGCGCCGCCGCCCGTGACGTTGAGGAAGACCTCGACGCCCTGTGCGCGCGGGGCCGGCGGCGGCGGCCACGGCGAGACCGCGACGACGACCAGCACGGCGAGAGCCAGCGCGATGAGCCGCCGCCCGTTCATACGGCTACCCCCGTTCCGGGCTGAAGACAAAACCCAGGTTGACGCGTAAGAACGGCTCCTTGAAGTCCTCGGGGAGCTCGCGGAAGGGCGCCGCGTCGCGGATCGCGCGCAGCGCGGCGATATCGTAGTACGGGTTGCCGGAGGACTTGCCGATCGCGAGATTCGTGATCCGTCCGTCGCGCTGGATGTCGAAGACGGCGACCGGCTGCTGCCCCGGGATCGCGCGGCCGGTCCACTGCAGGGTGACCTTGCGCTGGACGGCCATGAGGTACCAGGTGAAGGGGAAGTCGCCGGCGTCGAGCCTCAGCGCGCCCGCGCCCTGCGGCGTTCCGGTCACCTGGCCGAGCGACGGCACGGGCGGCGCGCCGCGCGAGGTGCGCGCGCCGACGCCCTGGGGCGAGC
>JBOHQB010000343.1:0-5089 GCA_050731995.1 Candidatus Rokuibacteriota bacterium | reverse complement strand
ACCGGGTTCCGCTCGCCCCGCCGCCCGCCGCGGCCGAGCGCACGCCGCCGCGCCTCGGCCTCGCCGCGCGCGCGGCGGTAGCGTCCGATCCGCTCGAACTCGCCGCACGGCGCCTCGTAACGGCGGGCCTCGCCCAGCGCCCGGTCGAGGTCCGCAACTTCCTCCTCCATGCCACGGATGCGCTTGAGGTTCTGGTACTGGCCGAACGACGACTCGACACGCCGGCGGAGGACCTCGGGCGGCGCGCCCGTCCCGAGGAGCAGCGACACCGAGCCGTAGCCGAGCTTGAACCGGCTCTCGACGGGCTCGGGCCGGCCGTCCACAACGCGGAGGATCTCCTCGAGCCCGTCGCGGGCGTCGAGCGCGATCACGCACTCGCCCTCGGCGTCGATGCCGCGCCGCCCCGCGCGACCCGCCATCTGGGTCAGCTCGTTGTGGCTCAGCGCGCGGAAGCCCCGGTCGGTCCGCTTGGTGATTCCCTGCACGACGACCGCCCGCGCCGGCATGTGGATGCCGAGGGACATTGTCTCCGTCGCGAACACGACCTTGCAGAGACCCCGCGCGAAGAGCGTCTCGATGAGACGCTTGAGCCCGGGCAGGATGCCCGCGTGGTGCATCGCGGCACCCATCCGAAGCGCGCCGAAGACCGAGCGGCTCAGCGACGATTCGCCGATCGTCGGGCTCTCGGCGAGCGCCTCGTCGATCGCACGGTCCACCTCGCCGCGCTGCGCGGGCGTGATGAGCGCCTTCCCCTCGGCGAGGACGTCGTCCATCGCGCGCTCGCATCCGGCGCGCGAGAAGATGAAGTAGATCACCGGGAGCCAGCGCCGCGCCTCGAGTGCCTCGATCAGGACCGCGGGGTCGACGACCCGGCGTGTGTACCAGCGGCCGCGCGCGTCGGTACCGCGCGACTCGTCGCCGACCACCCGCGCGCGGCCCGCGCGCACGGCGTCGACATCGTGGACGTCGCCCGCCAGGTCCGCCACCGCATAACGCAGCGGCACGGGCCGGTGAGGGTGAAAGACCGGCACGATCGGCCGGTGGACGAGCGAGATCCAGTCGGCGATCTCGCGCACGTTGGCAACGGTCGCGGAGAGCCCCACGAGGATCACCTCGCGGGGCGCGCCCACGATGATCTCCTCCCAGACCGTGCCGCGCCCCTCGTCGCCCATGTAGTGGCACTCGTCGAGGACGATGTAGCGGAGGTCCTCGAGGCCGGAGCCGTAGAGCGCGTTCCGGAGGATTTCGGTCGTCATCACGAGCACGCGCGCGTGCGGGTTGACCTTGACGTCGCCGGTGAGGATGCCGACCCTGTCCTCGCCGTACGCGCGCGTGAAGTCGCCGAACTTCTGGTTGCTCAGCGCCTTGAGCGGCGTCGTATACGCGACCCGGACGCCCGCCTCCAGCGCGGCGGCGATCGCGTACTCGGCGACGAGCGTCTTGCCGGCGCCCGTCGGCGCGGAGACGATCACCGACTGCCCGGCCTCGAGCGCGCGGATCGCCTCGATCTGGAAATCGTCGAGCGGGAACGAATAGCGGCCACGGAACCGCTCGAGCAGGCCCGGATCGATCATGCTTCTGTCACCTTAGCATGACGGTACGCCCGAGACCCTACGTAGGGCATAATCGTCATACTTTTGGTGTGACAGGAAGGGAGAAGAAATGGCATCCAAGGTCAAGGTGACCGTGAGCGTGGACGCGGCGCTCGCCCGCGAGCTGACGGGCATCGGCCGGCGCGTCCGGAGATCCCGGAGCCAACTGGTGGAGGAGGCGCTTCGGCTCTGGCGGCGGCGCCGCCTCGAGCAGGTGCTCGCGGACGGCTACCGCGCCATGGCCAGCGATGATCGCGCGAACGCGGCCCGCTACCTCACCGCCGTCCGGCGGGCGCTCCGGTGATCCGGGCGAGCCCGCGACGGGGTGACGTCTGGCTCGTCGATCTCCGCGGGAGCCGCGGCAGTGAGCAGCGCGGGCTCCGGCCCGTGGTGGTCGTCCAGAACGACGTCGGCAACACGCACGCCGCCACCACGGTCGTCGCGACGATCACCTCGACGCTCAGGCTCTATCCCGTGACGGTGGCGCTCGAGCGCGGCGAAGGCGGGGTCAGCCGGCGTTCCATCGTCAACCTCTCCCAGATCTTCACGATCGACAAGGGCCGACTCGCGCGACGACTCGGCAGTCTGCCGTCGGAGACCATGCAAGCCGTCGATCGCGCCATCCGGATCAGCCTCGACGTCGAGTAGTCCGGAGAGCGGACCGCCTACTTTGCTGCTACCCTGAGCGCGCCGTGATCGTCTACCACGTCGCCGTCACGACCGTCGATAACTACCTGACCCGGCGCGAGCCGCACCGGCGCGCGCACATCGAGCGGCTGCAGGCGCTCCGCGCCGCCGGGATCGTGATCGGCGGCGGCCCGGCGCCGGACGGCAGGACGGCCGACCTCTTCTATCACCTCCAGCAGCCCGGCCAGCTCGACCACGTGATAAAGGAGGATCCGTACTGGCTCGGCGGCGTCTGGACCCGGTACGAGGCGCGTTCCTTCACCAATTTCGTCGAGCCGTGGGAGCAGGTGGACGTCGTCCTCGACGGCTCGCGCACGGTCACGATCGTCGAAGGCCCCGTGTCGGATCCCGGGATGGCGGAGTTCGCGCTGATCGAGCTGCGCGGCGCGGGTCGGCTGGCCTTCGGCGGCTTCTTCGAGGGCGGCCAGACGCTCGCGCTCACGACGACCCCCGACGCCGACACGGCGCTCGGCTGGTTCAGGGATACGGGCTTCTGGAAGCCGGACGCGCTCAGCGCGCGGCCGCTGCTGTACGTGCTCTAGGAGAACGCACATGTGCCCGGTCATCGGCCTCGTGACGATCGGCCAGTCGCCGCGCGTGGACGTGGTCCCCGACATGGCGGAGACGATCGGCCCGGGGGTCGAGGTGCGCGAGGCGGGCGCGCTCGACGGACTCGGCCGCGCCGAGATCGATGCGCTGGCGCCGGGCCCGGACGATGAGATCCTCGTCACGCGTCTCCGCGACGGCGCCTCCGTCTTCGTCGGCCGGCGCGCAATCACCCCGCACGTCGAGCGTCAGATCGCGGCGCTCGAGCGCGCCGGCGTGACGCTCTCGGCGCTCCTCTGCACCGGCGCCTTCCCGCGCCTGGCAGCCACGCGCCCGCTGATCCAGCCGCAGCCGGTGCTGCTCGGCGCGCTGCGCGGGATGAGCTGGCCGGGGCGTCTCGGCATTCTCACCCCCTCGGTGCCGCACGTCCCCCAGACCGAGGCCCGCTGGCGCGCCGACGGCTTCGACCCCGTGGTCGTCCCGCTCTCGCCGTACGACGCGACCGACGCCACGGCGGTCTCGCGGGCGGCCGCCACGCTCCGCGAGGGCGTCGGGCTCGTCGTGATGGATTGCATGGGCTATCGGCGGAAAACGCGGGACGAGATCCAGGGGCTGCTGCGGATGCCGGTCCTCGCGGCCAACCTCCTCGTGGCCCGCCTGATCGCGGAGCTCTACTCCGCCTGAACGGAGGAGACGACCCATGAGCAGCGACAAGGTTGAAACGATCCGATCGTCGTCGAGCGGCACCGTCGGCCGCGCGGTGAGCCACGCGCGCTCCGCGCGCCTCACGCTCGACTCGTCGACGCACCCCAAGCCCGACGCGATGACGAACAGCGAGGCGTTCCTCGCCGCCGTGTCCTCGTGCGGCGTGACGCTCATCGAAGGCCACGCGCAGGAGACGAGCGTGCCCTTGAAGCGGATGGACGTCACGATCGAGGGCGTCCGGACCGCCGCTGAGCCGAACCGCTTCGCGTCCGTCACGATGAGCTTCGAGCTGGCGGGCGTCAGCCAGGCGCAGGCGGAGGCGCTCGTCGCGACGTACCGCCAGCGTTGACCCCTCTACCGCACGGTCGCGGGCGCGACCGACGTGAAGGTGAACGTGGTGGCGAAGGACGCGTGAGGAGCCGCCGCGCCTGAGCTGGTTCGTCCTCTCCCTGGGCGCCGCGGTCACGCAGGCCGCCCAGTTCGCCGTCGTCAAAGGACGCGCGCGCGCCATCCCGCCGCTCGTGCTCGTCGCCTGGACGCAGGCGGTGGCGACCGTCGTCTGGATCGCCTTCTTCGCGCTCACGTCCGAGGAATTCGTGCCGCCGGGCGACGCGTGGCCGGCCGTCGCGGCTTCCGCGGTGCTCGTGATCGGCATGGGCGGGCTGCTCGCGCGCGCCAGCGCCCGCGGCGACATCTCCGTGGTGGGGCCCGTCTTCGCGCTGAGCCCGATCTTCACCGTGCTGCCCGACGCCGCCCTCTCCGGCACGCTGCCGAGCCCCCTCGGCTGGGTCGGTCTCCTGCTGGCGGTGGCCGGGACCGGGAGCCTGTCGGGCGGCGCGACGGGCGGCACCCTGCGCGCGCTCTTCGCGCGACGCGACGCGCTCGACGCGCTCGGCGCGGCGGTGCTGCTCGGCTTCCTCGCCGCCGTGGATCGCTGGGGCGCGCTGGCGCTCGGCCCGCCGAGCTACCTCGTGTGCTCGCACGGCGCGACCGCGGTGCTGACCGGCGTCATCGCGGCCGTCACGACGCCGCGCGGCCTCATCGAGAGCACCACGCCGCGGAATCTCGTGACGGTGGTGAGCCACGGCCTGCTGGGGGTCTCGGGCACGGGCATGCAGACGAGCGCGCTCACACTGGCGCCCGCGGCCTACGTCAATGCGATCCGCCGCATGTCCGCGGTCATCGCCGTCGTCCTCGGCAGCACGCTCTTCCGCGAGCCGGATCTCGGACGGCGGCTCGTGGCGGCGCTGCTCGCCTGTGCCGGGGCCGCCTGCCTGGTGCTGGCGGGCTGACTCGGAGCACGCGCGTACCGAGGGGCGCCACGGCTATGCCGGGGCGCCGCCGAACGCGGGGGGTATCGAGGAGCGCCACGGCTTGGCCGGGGCGCTGCCGAACGCGGGGGGGTATGGGGGGCCATTTCGGGGCCCCCCATTTCATTGATATACGACGACGCTGCGCTTGACCTCGCCCTTCAGCATCTGATCGAACGCAAGGTTGAGGTCGGCGAGCGGCACGCGACGCGTGATCAGCTCGTCGAGCCGGTATCGCCCGCTCATATA
>JBOHQB010000342.1:0-1695 GCA_050731995.1 Candidatus Rokuibacteriota bacterium | reverse complement strand
GTCGTGCACGCCGCGAGCGAGATCCTCGGCTTCAACTACGTCATCGCCCCCGACGTGCGCGGCAAGGTCACGGTGCAGACCTCGGGGCGGATTCCGCAGGAGGACGTGTTCAACGTGCTCCTCGCGGTCCTGGAGGTCCACGGGTTCACGGCGGTGAAATCGGGCAACCTCTACAAGATCGTCCGCATCCCCGACGCGGCCGGCCGGGCCGTCCCCACCTTCGTCGGCACCACCCTCGATCCGTCGCGGGATCCGGACGAGGTCATCACGCAGATCGTGCCGGTCCGCTTCGCGTCGGTGAACGACCTGCTCGCGCTCGTGCGCCCGCTCATGTCGGCACGCGGCTCCCTGATCGGCCACCGCGAGACCAACGTCCTCATCCTCACGGACGTGGCGTCGAACATCGCGCGGCTGCTCGACATCATCCGGCTCGTGGACGTGGAGGTCGCGACCGAGGAGCTGCAGATCATCCAGATCAACTTCGCGGACGCGCGCGAGCTGGCGCAGATCCTGGCCCAGCTCGTCGCCTCGGGCCGTCTTCGGACCGCGGGCGGCGTGGTCGCCGCGCCCGGCGCCGTCGTCGCGCCCACTCCCGCCGCGCCGACACCGACGGTGCCGGGACAGCCGCCGCGCCCGCCGGCCGCGGGACCGGAGACGAGTGCGGTCGAGCGCCCGCCGCTCATCATCGCCGAGCCCCGCTCGAACTCGCTGATCGTCCACGCGCGGAAGAACGAGATGGAGACGATCAAGCGGCTCATCGCACAGCTCGACGTCAACATCTACGGCGGCAAACGCGTGTTCATCTACTTCGCCGAGAGCGCGAAGGCGAAGGATCTGGCGGCGACGCTGAACTCGATCTACGGCGCGCCGACAACGGGCGCGCAGCCGTCGACGACACCGACGGGGCCCGGCGCGTCACCGCCGCCACCGCCGGGGGTCCGCGCGCCCGTCGCGCCCACGCCCCCGCTGCCCGGCGCCGTCGCCCTGGGCACCGCCGAGGTGGGGCTCGCGGAGGGCCAGCTGCGCTTCATCGCCGACGAGGCGACCAACTCGGTCATCGTGACGACCTACCCGCGCCAGTGGCAGGACGTCGAAGCCACGATCAAGCAGCTCGACAAGCAGCCGCGCCAGGTGCTCATCGAAGTCCTCATCGCCGAGATCACGCTGACCGACGACACCCGGCTCGGCCTCGACTGGGCGATCCGGACGGGCAGCTTCAGGCTCGCCTCGACCACGGCAAACACCCCGGCCTTGACGACGATCCCGACCTCGCCCCCTGCCACGCCTGGACTCGGCGCGCCCGCGGCCGGCATCGCGACCGCCGCGGCCAGCGGGGCGTTCTTCGGGCCGATCGGCGCGGGGCTCACAGCCTTCGCGTTCGAGAGCGAGAAGTTCTTCGCGATCCTCAACATTTTGGCGTCGGAGAACCGCGTCAATGTCATCTCGAACCCGCACGTGATGACCTCGGAGAACAAGAAGGCCGTGATCAACGTGTCGCGCTCGGTGCCGGTCATCACGAGCCAGCAGACGGGCACCGTCTCGCAGCCGGGCACCACTCCCACGGGCGGGACGAGCACGACGATCACCACGGGCGGCGTGAACCAGACGGTGGAGTACAAGGACGCCGGCGTGATCCTGACCGTGACACCACGCATCGGCGAGCGCGGCACGGTCGCGCTCGACATCAAGCAGGAG
>JBOHQB010000341.1:0-2469 GCA_050731995.1 Candidatus Rokuibacteriota bacterium | reverse complement strand
CATCACCGCCACCAGCAGGCCCACCGCCCCGTGCGGCAGCTGGGTCAGGATGAACGTGATGAAGACGTAGTCGGAGTCCTTGGTCTTGGCGCGCGGGTCGGCGGCCACGAGGGCGGCCTTGGCCTCGGCGCGGATCTCGCGCGTGCGATCGTTGGCCGCGACCATGGCGGCCCGCGCGCTCGCTTCCCGCACGGTGTCGTCCGACGCGCGAACCTGGAGCCACGCGCGAATCGCGGACTGACTGTGCGCGACGGCGCCGGCGTGCTCGGCCTCGAGGGCGCGAAACCGGCCGTCCTGGGCGTGGCGGCGCCACTCCGCCTGGTTGAAGAACACCGGGTGCGGCGCGAACTGGTAGAAGACGAACAGGAGCGCGCCCAACAGGAGGATGACGAAC
Source organism: Candidatus Rokuibacteriota bacterium (assembly GCA_050731995.1). Classification (GTDB taxonomy): domain Bacteria; phylum Methylomirabilota; class Methylomirabilia; order Rokubacteriales; family CSP1-6; genus JBOHQB01. The sequence goes on along the minus strand of JBOHQB010000341.1, from coordinate 2,075 downwards.
TGCATCGGGATCTTCAGCACGGCGTTGAACATCAGGCCGAGGCGGCCCTCGCGCAGAGAGGCGCCGCCGATGTAGCGCTGCACCTGCGACTGGTCGGTGCCAAAGTACGAGAGCGAGAGGAACAGCCCGCCGAACACGCCGGTCCACACCGTGTAGCGCCGGCTCGGATCGAGCGAGAAGTCCACCGCCTGCAGCTTGCCGAGCGCGCCGGCCACGTGCGCGGCGCCGGTGAACCCGAGGCCGTCGGGCAGCCGGAGGAGCAGCACGACCATGGCCGTCGCCATGCCGGCCGAGATCACCGCCATCTGCCACCTGTGGGTCAGGGCGACGGCCTCGCTGCCGCCGGTGACCGTGTAGACGATCACGAGCAGCGCAGTGAACACGATGACGAGGTCGAGCGGCCAGCCGAGCACCGTGGAGATGATGATCGCGGGCGCGTAGATCGTCACGCCGGCGGCGAGGCCGCGCTGCAGCAGGAAGAGGCCGGCGCCGAGCAGGCGCGTCTTGTCGTCGAACCGCCGGCCGAGGAACTCGTAGGCCGTGTAGACGTTGAGCCGCCGGTACATGGGCAGGAACACGGCGCACACGATGATGAGCGCCAGCGGCAGACCGAAGTAGTTCTGCACGAAGCCGATGCCGCTCTCGAAGCCCTGGCCGGGGATCGAGAGGTACGTGATCGCGCTCGCCTGCGTGGCCATCACGCTGAGGCCGATCGTGCCCCAGCCGATGGACGCGCTGCCGCGCAGATACGTGTTGAGGCTCCGCACGTGGCGGGTGCGCCAGGCGCCGTAGGCGGCGATGCCCACGATGGTGCCGAGCAGCACGACCCAGTCGACGGCGTTCACGAGAAGATCCGCGTGAACAGGGTCAGCAGGACGACCACGAGCACGAACCACCCGAGGACGAACAGGTAGATGCCAGGCCAGGTGGCGAACCCGGGGACGCCCGGTGCCTCGGCCCTGGAGCGCTCGTCGGGGCGCTTTGCCTGCGTCACTTGCCCAGCGAGACGAGATTCGCGAACAATCGATAGGCGCCGGGGACTGCTTCGGGGAGCTGGCGGAACCACGCCAGGCTGGTGTAGACGAAGTATCCCTTGCCGTGCCGCGCCGCGAGCAGGCCGCCCTTGAGCGGCGTCTCGCCGGCGTCGCCGGACGCGAGGATCGCGGTGAAGCGCTCGTCCCACTGAGCGGGGAAGTAGAGACCTCGCTCCTGCACCCAGCCCTCGAAGTCCGCCGCGGTGATGCGATTCGGCGTGGTCAGCACGGGATGGTCGGGCGCCAGGATCGTCACCGGCGCGTGCTCGTCGGTGACGCGGTCCCGCGACAGGCGCAGGTGGAACGGCGCGAGCCAGCCCGGGAGCAAGCCGTCCAGCGTATTGTACTGCGCGACGACCGTGCCGCCGGCCTCGACGTAGGCGAACAGCGCGGGCAGGCGCCCGGCGAGATCCGTCCTCACGTTGAAGGCGCGGATGCCGATGACCACCGCGTCGAGGCCGCGGAGCCGTACCGGCGTGAGGTCGGCACCGGTCAGCGAGGTAACCTCGTACCCCATCTCCTCCAGGGCGGCGGCCACGTCGTCGCCGGCGCCCGGCAGGTAGCCGACGTGGCGGCCGCGAGTGGCCAGCTCGAGCGACACCGCCCTGGCGCGCGCCGGGGGCTGCAGGAGCTGGAGCGGCAGGTGATCGTAGCGGGCCTCGACGCGCTGCTGGTTGAAGCGCCGCCCGTTCATGTCCACGCTCGCGCCGAGCGTCGCGGCCGCGATCTGCGCCGGCGCGGTCACGGTGAAGGTGAAGCGCGCGTGCTCGCCGGGGGCGGCCAGTCTGAACCGCTGCGAGGCCGGCGTCACGGTCCAGCCGGCCGGCGCGTCGAGCTGCACGGTGCCGGCGGCGCGCGCGCGGGCGGCGGTCAGCTCAATCGTCACCGGGCGGGCGGCGCCGGGAGCGAAAAGCTGCACATCCGACGCGAAACGAAGGGAGACGGGCGCGATGACGTCCAATCGACGGCGCATGGCCCCATTCCCGGAATCCGCCGCCTGCACCGGCTCCCCCGGGATCACCAGAGTCTGACGGCCGACTT
>JBOHQB010000340.1:0-8241 GCA_050731995.1 Candidatus Rokuibacteriota bacterium | reverse complement strand
TCGTCGGGGCGGAAGAACTCGCGCTCGGGCTTGGGAATGTCAGCGCTCGGCGAGGAGCGCCTCGACGAGTCCGCGCGCCGCCGGGCTCGACCAGTCGTGGCCGCCCACGCCCCGAGCGCGCAACTGCCCCTTCTTGTCCACCACGTACACCGTCGGCGGGCCGAAGACACCGTAGACGCGTCCCGTCACGTCGCCGCTCGCGTCCACGAGGAGCGGCGCCGTGTAGCCGCGCTCACGCGCGGTGCGTTGCACGAGGTCGGCGGACTCCCGGAAGGCGACGAGCCGGACCTCGAAGCCCTTGGCCTTGTACTGCTCGTACAGCCGGTTGACGGAAGGTAACTCCTCCCGGCAGGTCTGTCACCACGTGGCCCAGAAGAAGAGGAGGACGACCTTGCCGCGCAGCTCGGCGAGCGTCGTCGCACGGCCGTCAGGATCCGGCAGCGTGAAGGCGGGCGCCGGCTTGGGCGCATCGTAGGGCTGCAGCTTCAGCGCCCCGAAGTCGGGGGCGGCCCCGGCGCTACTGACCGTCAGCAACGCCAGGGCGAGCCCGATGATCGCGGTCCGACACCTCATGGGGTCGAAGTCTTGGCCGCCTTCAACACCTCGCCCGGGTCCAGGAGATCGAGCGGGTTGTCCATCACCTTGACGAACTTGATGGTTCCGGTCTTGTCGACGATGAAGTATGCCCGCTTGGCGTAGCGATAGGTCGGGCTCGCCTCAACCGTATTCATCGCGCCATAGGCCGGCAGCATCTGGCGGCGGAAGTCGGAGAGGAGGAGTTGTTTGGACGACTGGTCCTTCTGCCACGCGGCGAGAGCGAGGTGGTGATCGGTGCTGACGCCCACGACCTGGACGCCTGCGGCTTCGAACTGCGGCAGGGCCGCCTCGAAGCCGGCGAGTTCCTTCGTTCAGGTCGGGGTGAACGCGGCGATGAATGTGTAAATTACGACAGGACCCTTGGCCGTCAAGTCGGAGAGCTTGACCGGCTTGCCGTCGGTCCCGTTCAGCGCGAAGTCGGGCGCCTTTTGCCCGACATCGAGCCCTTGGGCCACGCCGACTGGGGCCAGCCCCGCGAGGGCCACGACGATACCGAGCGCGAGCGTGCGGATCTGCCTCATACCGACCTCCTCGAGCGAGATGGGAGGAGTCTACTACACCACCACCACAAACCCCCGACGCGGCCGCCGGGTTCCCTCAGCGGAGACGGCCGAGGGCCCGGAGCACCCGCTCCGGGGTGACGGGCTGGTCGGTGACCATCACGCCGAAAGGGGCGAGGGCGTCGTTGACGGCGTTGAGGATCGCCGCGGGCGCCCCGGTCGTCCCCGCCTCGCCGGCACCCTTGAAGCCGCCGGCGATGGACGGCGCCGGCGTCTCGAGGTGGTGGAGCTCGAGCGGCGGCACGTCATCGAAGCGCGGCAGCGCGTAGTCCATCAGCGTGCCGCTCAGCAGCTGGCCTCCGTCGTCGTAGACGCAGTGCTCGAGCAGCGCGCCCCCGAGCCCCTGGGCCACACCGCCCGCGATCTGACCCTCGACCAGCGCCGGGTTGACCATGCGCCCGCAGTCGTCCACCGCGACGTAGCGGAGCACGCTCACACGCCCGGTCTCCACATCGACGTCCACGACCGCGAGATGGGCGCCGTTCGTGAAGGTCCACGCGCCGGGGTTGGTCCAGTGCGCCGTCGCCTCGAGGCTCGGCTCGAGGCCGCGGAGCTCGTTGGAGCGGAAGTACACGGTGCGCGCGAGCTCCGCGAAGCCGAGGCCCCGGTCGCTGCCGCGTACCCCGGCGCGGCCGTCCGCGAGCTCGATGTCGTCCGGGCTCGCCTCGAGCAGCACGGCTGCCGCGCGACGGATCTTGTCGGCCAGCGCGCGCGCCGCGAGGAGCGTCGCGCTGCCGCCGATCGGCATCCCGCGGCTCGCCCAGGTGCCGCCGCCGTAGGGGACGACCGCGGTGTCGCCGGAGATGACCGTGACGGCGTCGAGCTCGACGCCCAGCTCGTCGGCGACGATCTGCGCGACCGCCGTCTGCATCCCCTGTCCCTGGTTCGTGATCCCGACGAGCGTCGTGACGCCGCCGCCCGGCTCGAGCCGCACCGTCGTGCCCTCCTGGCCCGAGATCGGCGCGCCGCCCACGCCGTAGAATTGCGCACCCGGCCCGGTCAGCTCGACGAAGCACGCGAGCCCGATGCCGACCGCCCGGCCCGCCGCGCGCGCACGGGCCTGCTCGCCCCGCAGCTCGTCGTAGCGCGCCGCCTCGAGCAACCGCTCGAGCGATGCGCCGTGACTCCCGCTATCGTAGACGTTGCCGCCGGCCGACGTCCACGGCAGCTCCTCGGGCCGGATGAGATTGCGCCGTCGGATCTCGGCGGGGTCGAGCCCGAGATCGCGTGCGACGAGGTCGAGCATGGACTCGGTGACGGCCGTGGCGATCGGGTGGCCGACCGCGCGGTACTGGGAGGTCACGACCTTGTTCTGGGCGACGACGGCGAGGCGCGCGTCGTAGTCGCGGACACGATAGGGACCCGGCAAGAGCCGGAGCACCTGGCCGCCCTCCACGACGGAGGAGCGCGGGTAGGCCGAGTAAGGGCCGACGGCCGCGGTGATCTCGGCGCGCATCGCGGTGATCGTGCCGTCCCGCTCGGCCGCGACCTCGATCGCGATTGTCTGCTCGCGTGCGTGGATGTCCGAGACGAACGACTCGCGCCGGGTCGCCGTGAACTTCACCGGCCGGCCGAGCGTGAGCGCCAGCGCGACCGCCGCGAGATCGTCCTGGTACACGTGGATCTTCATCCCGAAGGAGCCGCCGACGTCGGGGGCGACGACGCGTACGCGGTGCTCGGGCAGGCCGAACAGGTCGGCGAGCACCGCCTGCATCATGTGCGGCACCTGGGTGGAGATCCACACGGTCAGCGCGCGCGTCGCCGGCTCGAAGTCGGCGACGAGGCTTCGCGGCTCGAGCGCGACGCCCGTGTGGCGGCCCGACGCGAACGTGAGCGCCCAGCTGCGATACGCATGGGCGAACGCCCGGTCTGGGTCGCCGGCGCGCACGGCGGTCGCGTAGATCACGTTGTCGCCGAGCTCGGGGTGGATCACGGGCGCGCCGGGCGCCGTCGCCGCCGCCGGCGAGAGCACCGCGGGGAGCGGCTCGTACCGGACCTCGACGAGGGCGGCCGCGTCCTCGGCCTGGGCGCGCGACTCGGCGGCGAGGGCGACGACCGGCTCGCCGACGCAACGGACGCGCTCGAGCGCGAGCGGCAGCATCGCGCCCGTCTTCATGCCGGTGTAGTGACGGAGGATCCCCCTATACGGCTTGCAGAGGCGTGCGGCGTCGGCGCCCGTCAGCACGCCGGCGACGCCCGGCGCCGCGCGGGCGCGCTCGACGTCGAGCGCGGCGACGCGCGCGTGGGGATAGGGGCTCCGGACGACGGCGACGTGGACCGTGCGCGGCAGCACCAGGTCGTCCACGTAGCGGCCCCGGCCCGTCAGCAAGCGCGGGTCGTCGGGCCTCTTCGCGCGCGCCCCGACGTGACGGACGTGACGGGCGGGGCCGGGCACGGCGCGGACTCTAGCACGATTGACACTCCGGGTCGTCGCTCCTATGATTCCCGCGCTCGACTGGCTATGAAGCTGGGCGTTCACCCCAAGGAGGCAGGCATGAATCGACGGCGATTTCTGACATCCGCTACGGCCGGCACCGCGGCCCTGGCCTTCCCGGCCGTGTTGCGCGCGCAGACGAAGGACCCGATCCGCATCGGCTTCCCGCTGCCGCTCACGGGCACCTTCGCCGCCATCGCCGCCGACTTGCGGCGCGGGGCCGAGCTCGCCACGGAGGAGCTCAACGCCAAGGGCGGCATCATGGGCAGGAAGCTCGAGGTTCTGTTCCGTGACGACGAGCTGAAGCCGGCCGTTGGCGCCCAGCGCACCAAGGAGCTGATCGAGAACCAGAAGGTGGACTTCGTCGTGGGCGGTCTGGCCGCCCACGTGCAGATGGCCATCAACGAGCAGACCAAGGCGGCGAAGAAGCTCTACATCTCGGTGAGCCAGTCCGACGAGATCAGCGCGAAGCCCGACACGAGCCCGCTCACGTTCCACGAGGCGCTGAACCCGACGATCACAAGCCGGGCCATGGCCACCTTTGGCATGCAGAACCTCGGTCGGAAGTGGTGGGTCGTCTACGCCGACTACGCCTGGGGCAAGCAGAACAACGCCGTGTTCACCGCCGCCATCACCAAGCTCGGTGGCACCATTCTCGGGAACACGCCCTATCCACTCGGCAAGCCCGAGTTCTCGGCGCACCTGCCGAAGATCCAGGCCGCCAAGCCCGAGGCGATTTATGCCGTCACCCCGGGCGCCGACAACGTCCCGTTCCTGAAGCAGGCGATCAGCTTCGGCCTCAAGAAGGACGCGAAGATCGCCCAGCCTCTGCATTTCCTCTACTACACGAAGGAGGGCGGCGCCGACGCCTTCCAGGACATCTACGGGGCGACCCACTTCTGTCACGAGCTGGCCGAGACCATCCCTCAGGCCAAGCGGTACGTCGACGCGTTCACGAAGAAGTTCAACCAGCCTCCGGACGCGTACTCCGGCTACGGCTACGCCGGCATCTACGAAGTTGCCCGCGGCGTCGAGCTGGCGAAGTCCACCGACTCCGACGCGGTGGCCAACGCGCTCCGCAAGAACCCTGTGTACGACCACTACAAGGGCAAGGAGTGGTGGCGGGCCTGCGACAATAAGTCCTTCCAGGATCTCTGGATCCTCAAGGTCCGGGCGCCCCAGCAGGTGAAGGGCGAGTGGGGCTACTTCGACGTCGTCACCAGGGTGGTGGCCAACGAGGAGCTGGACCGGACCTGCGCCGAGAAGGGACACGCGTAGCGGCGTGCCCGACGTCTCGCTGTCCGCGCTTGCCGCCCAGGTCTTCACCGGCCTGGTCCTGGGTGGAATTCTCGTCCTGCTGGCCATCGGCCTCAGCCTGATCTTCGGGTTGATGACGGTGGTGAACTTCGCTCACGGATCGTTCTACATGCTCGGGGCTTACGTGGCGTTTTCCATCCTGGGGCTCACGAAGAGCTTCTGGGCGACCCTGGTGCTGGCGCCGATGGTGGTGGGGACGCTCGGCTTCCTGGTCGAGCGGTTCCTCATCCGGCGGCTCTACGGACGCGGTCCGGACGACCCCCTCTTGCTGACCTTCGGGCTGTCGCTGGCCATGGTGGAGGCCGTGAAGCTGGTCTGGGGGAAGATCGGGCTCACCGTCGACCCGCCGAAGCAGCTGGCCGCGGCCGTCGATCTGGGCTTCATGAACTTTCCCGTCTATCGACTCTTCGTCATCGCGGTGACCGCCGTGGTTCTGGTCGCGCTCTGGCTGTTTCTCGAGAAGACCAACGTCGGGCTCATCATCCGGGCGGGCTCGCGCGACCCCCTGATGGTCCGCGCCCTCGGTCTGGACCTCGGCCGCGTCTGGCTGCTCGTGTTTGGAATCGGGATCGGCATGGCCGGCCTGGCGGGCGTCCTCGCGGGGCCGATGCGCGGGGTCTACGCCGAGATGGGCGTGGAGATCATCATCGAGTGCTTCGTCGTGGTGGTGGTCGGGGGCATGGGCAGCCTGGCCGGGGCCATCGTGGCTGGTCTGCTCATCGGCGAGATCGTGAGCCTCACGACGTTCTTCGCCCCCAAGCTCGCCGAGATCGTCGTCTTCGTCGTGATGGCGATGGTGCTGCTCGTTCGGCCGAGCGGGCTCTTCGGCGAGGCGGGCCTGGCGGAGTGACCCGGGGGGCGTTCGGCCGGCTGACGGCGTGGGTGGCGGCCCACCCCATCGCCTCCTTCATCGTCTTCTTTGCCGTCTTTCCGTTTCTCGCTCCTTACCAGGCGCTGGCGACGCAGGTGTTGATCTTCGGCCTCTTTGCCCTCGGCTTCAACCTCCTCTACGGCTACACCGGGCTCCTCTCTTTCGGTCACGCCGCCTACTACGGGCTCGGCGCGTACGGGACCGGCATCGCCCTGGCCAAGCTCAAGGTGACGTCGCTATGGGTCGCTCTCGGCCTCGGGTTCGGGACGGCGATGATGGGAGGCGCCCTGGTGGGGTTCTTCTGCTTGCGCCGACGCGGCATCTATTTCGCGATGCTCACGCTCGCCTTCTCGCAGATGCTCTACTTCATCGCCTTCCACGCGGCCGACCTGACGGGCGGTGACGACGGGCTGCGCGGCATCCCGCTACACCCGCTCGCGCTGCCCGGGGTGTCCGTGTCGCTCCGCAACCCGCTGGCCTTCTACTACTTCGCCTACGTGCTGGTCGTGCTCGCGGTCGCCGGCCTCAAGCGCATCCTGGACTCGCCATTCGGCGCCGTGCTGCAGGCGATCCGCGAGAACAGCGACCGCGCCGTGGCGTGCGGCTACGACATCAACCGGGTCAAGCTGCTGTCGTTCGTCTTCTCCGCCTCGTTCGCCGGGCTCGCCGGCGGGCTCGACGCGCTTCGCCTCACCGTCGTGCCCGTCGACTCGCTCTACTGGTCGACGTCGGGCCAGGTCGTGATCATGACGCTGCTCGGGGGGGCGGGGACGTTCTTCGGGCCCTTCGTCGGCGCCGCCACCTACCTCGTGCTGGCCGACCGCCTCAGCATCTTCTTCGAATACTGGCCGCTCGTGATCGGCGTGATCTTCATGGCCTTCGTGCTGTTTCTGCCCAAGGGGATCTGGGGCACGCTGATCTCGCGCCTGACGCCCGCGGTGCGCTGACCCCGTCAGCCCTCCAGCTCGCGGTTGAGCCCGAAGTCCTCGGGCACCGGCGGGCCCCAGCGGTAGAGCGCGTCCGCCTCGGGGAAGTCCCGCGGCTCCCACGCGCAGGTCTCGGGGATGTAGTCGAGGTCGTGGAAGTACTCGGCGAAGCTCCCCCACGGATCCCGGACGTAGTAGAAGAAGTTCGAGCCGATGACGTGCCGGCCGAGCCCCCAGCCCGGCGGCCGCCCGGCCTCGAGCATCCGCTGAGCGCCCATCGCGATCTCGTCCACACCGCCGACCTCGTACGAGGCATGGTGGAAGCCCGGTCCCGGCGAGGTGAGCAGCGCGAGGTTGTGATGGTCGGTCGTGCAGCGCAGGAACGCGATGATCTGTTGGCAGCGGTCGGAGAGTCGCATGCCGAGCGCCTGCGTGTAGAAGTCGATCTGCTTGCCGAGGTCTCCGCTGAAGAGCAGGACGTGGCCGAGGCGACGGGGCGCGGCGCCCTGACCACCTTGCGGACAGCCGCGGCGCACCTCGCGGGTGGTGTGGCCCGGGCTGTTGAGCGTGAGCGGCGGATCGGGCGGCGGCAGCACGCGCTCCTCGTTCCGCACGTTCACGAAATTGCCGTCGGGGTCGCGCAACCAGAAGCCGCCGTCCGGCGCGCCGCGCGGCGGATCCACCTCGCGCGCGCCCGCGCCCTTCACCGACTCGCGCGTCGCCTCGTACTCGTCACCCGGCGCGCCGAACGCCAGGTGGTTCAGGCGCTTCTTCGGGCCCGCGTAGAGGAGCACCGACTCGCGTTCGAGCGGCGCGGGCCGGAGGCGCACCGCGTCGCCACGACCCGACGCGTTCACCAGCCCGAACGACGTGTAGAATTTCTCGCCCGCGCCCTGATCGGGCACCTCGAGAGCGTAGTGGAGCAATGCCTTGACCGCCATGACGCCCTCCTCGCGCGCCACCCTACCACGATTGACACTCCGCGGGGCGGCTCCTAAGATCGCGCTACTGAGCGGCCGGGCGCCGCGGGAGGACGACATGGCGATCAAGGTGATCGAGCTCCACCACCACGGAATCCGGATCGGCCCCGACGCGGCCGCCGTGAAGACGGCCTACGACTTCTATCACGAGGTCCTCGGTCTCGACGCCGACGGGGGCCGCCCCGTCATCCCGACGATCGACGGCTACTGGATGGACGTCGGCGGCACGGCGCAGATCCACCTGATGGGCGTCGAGGGGCAGTCGAAGTTCGCCAAGGGTCCCAACCAGGATCCGTCGCGGCCGCACGTGGCCTTGGCCGTGCCCGACATCACGGAAGCCGAGCGTGAGCTCGAACGCCTGAAGGTGGACTACTGGACCGCCGACAGCGTCGTCGGCCCGCAGTCCAAGCAGCTCTTCTTCTACGATCCGTTCGGCAACATGCTCGAGCTGCACCAGATCGACACCTGTCGGTGCGTGATCAAGCGGCGCAGCGACGCGAAGAGCTCGATGGCGTGAGCGCCGGCGGCGGGCGCCAGCTCCTGCTCGACACCGTTC
>JBOHQB010000339.1:0-11955 GCA_050731995.1 Candidatus Rokuibacteriota bacterium | reverse complement strand
CCGCTGACGCGAGACTTCCTACAGGAGAGTGACGACATGGCGAAGGTGATCGGTATTGACCTCGGAACGACGAACTCGGTGGTGGCCGTGGTGGAGGGTGGCGATCCTGCGGTCATCGCCAACCAGGAAGGCAGCCGCCTGACCCCCTCGGTGGTGGCCTTCACGAAGGAAGGCGAGACCCTCGTGGGGCAGGTGGCAAAGCGTCAGGCCATCACCAATTCCGACAACACGGTCTTCTCCATCAAGCGCTTCATGGGACGGCGCTATGACGAAGCGCTGCAGGAGGCGAAGCTCGTTCCCTACAAGACCGTGAAGGCCGGCAACGGCGACGCGCGCGTCGAGGTCCGGGGCAAGCCGTACGCGCCTCCCGAGATCTCCGCCATGATCCTGCGCAAGCTCAAGGAGGCCGCCGAGGCCTACCTGGGCGAGAAGGTCACGCAGGCCGTCATCACCGTCCCCGCGTACTTCAACGACAGTCAGCGCCAGGCGACCAAAGAGGCGGGCACGATCGCGGGCCTCGAGGTCCTGCGAATCGTCAACGAGCCGACCGCGGCCGCGCTCGCGTACGGCCTCAACGAGAAGAAGGAGGAGACGATCGCGGTCTACGACCTCGGCGGCGGCACCTTCGATATCTCGATCCTCGAGATCGGCGAGGGCGTCTTCGAGGTGAAGGCGACCAACGGCGACACGCACCTGGGCGGTGACGACTTCGATCAGCGGGTGATGGACTGGATCGCCGAGGAGTTCAAGCGCGAGCACGGGATCGACCTCCGCAACGACCGTATGGCGCTGCAGCGGCTGAAGGAGGCCGCGGAGAAGGCCAAGTGCGAGCTGTCCACCACGCTCCAGACCGAGATCAACCTGCCCTTCATTACGGCGGACGCGAGCGGGCCGAAGCACCTGGTGCTCACGCTCACCCGGGCCAAGCTCGAGGCCCTCGTCGCCGACCTGGTCGAGCGCACCCTCGACCCCTGCCGCCGGGCGCTTCAGGACTCCGGCAAGACCCCGAAGGACATCCACGAGGTGATTCTGGTGGGCGGCCAGACGCGGATGCCGAAGGTCCAGGAGGCCGTGAAGCAGCTCTTCGGTAAGGAGCCGCACAAGGGCGTCAACCCTGACGAGGTCGTCGCGGTCGGCGCGGCGGTGCAGGCGGCCGTCCTCACCGGAGAGGTGAAGGACGTCGTTCTCCTCGACGTCACGCCGCTGTCGCTCGGCATTGAGACGCTGGGCGGCGTGATGACGGCGCTCATCCCGCGCAATACGACGATCCCGACGAAGAAGAGCGAGACGTTCACGACCGCGGCCGACAGCCAGACGCAGGTGGAGGTCCACGTGCTGCAGGGGGAGCGGCCCATGGCGCGCGACAACCGCACGCTCGGACGCTTCCACCTGATCGGCATCCCGCCGGCGCCGCGCGGCGTGCCGCAGATCGAGGTGACGTTCGACATCGACGCGAACGGCATCCTCAGCGTGTCGGCCAAGGACACCGCGACCGGCAAGCAGCAGAACATCACCATCTCCGCGTCGTCGACCCTCACGAAGGGCGAGATCGACCGGATGGTCAAGGAAGCCGAGGCGAACGCCGCCGATGATACCCGGCGCAAGCAGGAGATCGAGGCCCGCAACCAGACCGACTCGCTCGTCTACGCGACGGAGCGGACGCTCGGCGAGCACGGCGCGAAGCTGGCCGAGGCCGATCGCAAGGCGATCGACGAAGCGCTCGCCGAGGCGAAGGAAGCGCTCAAGGGCGAGGACGTCGAGCGGATGAAGCGGGCGCAGGAGACGCTCACCAAGGCGTCGCACAAGCTCGCCGAGATCATGTACCGCGAGGCGCAGGCCCAGGCGCAGCCCGGCGCGGCGGCGGGTGCGGGCGCCCAGGGCGCCCAGGGGCGGCCCGGTCCCAAGGAGGGCGAGGTCGTCGACGCGGAGTTCGAGGACCTGGGCGAGAAGAAGTAGGGGCGATGCGCAGGGACTACTACGCCGTGCTGGGAATCGCGGCGACGGCCCCGCCGCGCGATGTCCGGCACGCGTACCGGCTTCTCGCGCGGCGGTACTCGCCGGACGTGAACTTCTGGGATGCCGCCGCGCACGCCCTCTTCGCGGAGATCGAGGAGGCGTATCGGGTCCTGAACGATCCCGCGGCGCGCACGATGTACGACCGCCTGGGCTTTGCGGGCCTTGGGGAACAGGCGCTTGGGGCGGGCCGGCGCGGCGACGACGTCCACACCGCCGTGGAGCTCGGGTTCGCCGAGGTGGCGCGCGGCGTGGCGCTCTCCGTGAGCGTGACGCGCTTCTCGCCGTGCCCCGCCTGTCGCGCCGCGGGAATCCACGACGGCGGTGCCTGCGCCGCGTGCGCGGGCCGCGGTGTGCGGCGCTCCACGGACGTCGTTCCCGTGACCGTGCCGCCCGGCGTCGACTCCGGCGCGCAGATCCGCGTGTCGGGGGAAGGGAGTGCGGGCCCATACGGCGGGCCGCGCGGGGACCTCATCGTCAGCACGCGTGTGCGCGAGCACCCCTTCTTCGTGCGGAAGGGCGACGCCGTGCACTGCGACGTGCCGGTCAGCGTCTGGGAAGCGCTGCGGGGAGCGCGCATCCTGATTCCGACACCCCTCGGCGAGGCGGTGCTCGTCGTTCCGCCGGGGACGCCCGGCGGGCGTGTCTTCCGACTCCGCGGCCAGGGCCTGCCCCGCCTCGCCGGCGGCGAGCCGCGCGACCTCTTCGTCACCGTCCGGGTCGAGATGCCGACGGGCCTCGACGCGCGGACGGACGAGCTTGTGCGGGAGGTGGAGCGACTGATCCCGATGGAGCCGCGGGCCGATCTCGGCCGATTCCGGGGAGGTGCCGGGTGAGCGATCGCGCCAAGCCGCTGTACATGATCGGGGTGGTCGCCGACATGCTCAAGGTGCATCCGCAGACGCTCCGCTTCTACGAGAAGAAGGGGCTGGTGCGCCCGAGCCGGACCGAGGGTCAGACGCGCATGTACTCTGAGGACGACGTCGAGGAGATCGCGCGTCTGCTCCGCCTCACCCGCGACCTCGGCGTGAATCTCGCCGGCGTCGAGATCATCATAAAAATGAGACGCCGGATGCTCGACATGCACACGCAGATCGAAGACCTCCTCGCCTACGTCCGCAGCACGGGCGGGGACGTGAAGGGCGAGTCCGACCGGGAGCCGCGCGAGGCCCTGGTCCGGGCGGCGGCGGGGCAGCTGAGACCGCTCGATCTGTTTTGAGAACGTGACGGTGGTGCGCGATGACTGACACCGACGGCCGCGAGCGGCCGATTCCCGATTATCTCTCGATCCTCCCCCTGCGCGGAGCCGTGCTGTTCCCGGGCGCCGTGGTTCCGCTGGGCGCCGGCCGCGCGTCGTCTGTGCGGCTCATCGAGGACGCGGTCGCGTCGGGCAGGGTGATCGGGGCCGTCACGCAGCGCGACCCCGGTGAGGACGCGCCGCGTCTCGACGGCCTCCATCGCGTCGGAACGATCGCCGTGATCCACAAGGCGCTCAAGCAGGCGGACGGCTCCTACCGGCTCGTCGTGCAGGGGCTCGGGCGCTTCCGGATCGTCGAGCTCGCGCAGGAGACGCCGTTCCTTCGCGCGCGCATCGAGTCGCTCACGGAGCCGCCACCGGTCGAGGACGTGGAGCTCGAGGCGCTCACGCGCAGCGCCACGGCCCTCTTCGAGCAGGTGGTGGGACTGTCGCCCCATCTGCCGGACGAGCTCGCGGCGCTCGCCGCGGCCGCGCCGGGTCCGGGCGCCGTGGCCGACACCATCGCCTTCTCACTCCCCTCGCTGGCGCTTGCCCTCAAGCAGGAGCTGCTCGAGACGCTCGACGTCCGCGCGCGGCTCGGCAAGCTCGTCGCGGCGCTCGGCAAGGAAGCGGAGGTCCTTCAGCTCGGATCGAAGATCCAGTCCGAGGTGACGTCCGAGATGTCGAAGACCCAGCGTGAGTACTACCTGCGCGAGCAGCTCAAGGCGATCCAGAAGGAGCTCGGCGAGGCCGACGACCGCACGCAAGAGGTCGACCGGCTGCGCGAGAAGGTCGAGGCGGCCGGCATGCCGGAGGAGGCGCGCGCCGAGGCGCTCCGCGAGCTCGACCGGCTCGCGAAGATGCCGCCCGCGGCCGCGGAGTACACGGTGGCGCGGACGTACATCGACTGGCTCGTCACGATGCCCTGGAAGGAGGAGACCGCCGACCAGGTGGACATCGCGCGCGCCGCGCAGATCCTGAACGAGGACCACGAGGGCCTGGCCAAGGTCAAGGACCGCATCCTCGAGTACCTCGCGGTGAAGAAGATCCGCCCGTCGGGCAAGGACCCGATCCTCTGCTTCGTAGGGCCGCCGGGCGTCGGCAAAACGTCGCTCGGCCGGTCCATCGCGCGCGCGCTGGGCCGGAAGTTCCACCGGATCTCGCTCGGCGGCACACGCGACGAGGCCGAGATCCGCGGCCACCGGCGCACGTACGTTGGCGCGCTCCCCGGACAGATCATCCAGGGACTCCGGCGCGCGGGGACGAAGAATCCCGTCTTCATGCTCGACGAAATCGACAAGCTGGGCATGGACTTCCGGGGTGATCCGGCCTCGGCGCTCCTCGAGGTGCTCGATCCCGAGCAGAACGCGACGTTCCGCGACCACTACCTCGACGTCGCGTTCGACCTCTCGCGCGTGCTGTTCATCACGACGGCGAACGTGATCGACGGGGTGCCCCCGCCGCTGCGCGACCGGATGGAGATCATTCCCCTCGCCGGATACACGGAGGAAGAGAAGCTCGCCATCGCGCAGCAACACCTCACACCCCGCCAGGCGCGCGAGCACGGGCTCGTGACGGGCGAGGACGTGACCTTCACGCCCGAGGCGATCCGGCTCATCGCGCGCGGTTACACGCGCGAGGCCGGCGTGCGCAGCCTCGAGCGGGAGCTCGCGCGCGTCTGCCGCAAGGTGGCGCGCCGCCGTGCCGAGGGTGACCTGTCGCCCGCGCGCGTGACGCCGGACCTCGTCACGTCGCTCCTGGGCGTGCCGCGCTTCGAGACCGAGGAGCTCGTGGAGCGGGCCAGGCTCCCCGGCGTGGCCCTCGGGCTCGCCTGGACGCCCGCGGGCGGCGACGTCCTCCACGTGGAAGCGACGCGGATGCCCGGCGCGCGAACACTCACGCTCACCGGGCAGCTCGGCGACGTCATGAAGGAGTCCGCGCAGGCCGCGCTCTCCTGGGTCCGCTCGCATGCGCGCGAGCTCGGCGTCGCGCCGGACTTCTGGGAGCGGTCGGACGTCCACGTTCACGTGCCGGCGGGCGCGATCCCGAAAGACGGCCCGTCGGCCGGAGTCACGATGGCGGTGGCGCTCGTCTCGCTCCTCACGGGGCGGCCCGTTCGGACGGGAGTCACCATGACGGGCGAGGTGAGCCTGTCGGGCCGGGTCCTGCCCGTGGGCGGCATCAAGGAGAAGGTCCTCGCCGCGCATCGCGCGGGGCTCGGGACCGTGATCCTTCCGAAGCGCAACGAGAAGAACCTCCTCGAAGACGTGCCGTCCGAGGTACGCGCGGCGCTGACGGTGCACCTGGTCGGTTCCATCGACGAGGCGCTGGCGTGGGCGCTGGAGGCCGCGCCCGTCGACCGGGCCGAAGCCCTCGTGGGTGGCCGGGGGTAGTGCCACAACGGGCGCGGCTTGTCCGAAACGCCGCGCCTTCGTTACGATAGACGCGTGACTCGAATCACGACCCTGCTCGTCGCCGTGACCGCCGTCGGCGTGACGGCCGCCCCGTCGAGCGCCCAGGTGTACAGGGCGACGGCGCCCGACGGCACGACCGTCTACACGAACGCGCCCAGCGGTCCGGGCTATACGCGCCTGCCGGGCTACGGTTCCGGGACGCGTGCCGGATGGCTGCGGCTGCCGAACGGCGATGTCTCGCGGTATCACCCCGAGATCACGAACGCGTCGCTCCGGTACGGAGTGTCCGACAAGCTCGTCACCGCGGTGATTCGCGCCGAATCCGCGTTCAACCCGCACGCCGTCTCGCGCAAGGGCGCCCAGGGGCTGATGCAGCTGATGCCCGGCACGGCCTCGGTCCTCGGTGTCCGGAACTCCTTCGACCCCGGGCAGAACATCGACGGCGGGGTGCGGCACCTCCGGGGGCTCATCGACCGATTCGGCAACAACCTGCCGCTCGCCATCGCCGCGTACAACGCGGGCGAGCGGGCGGTGCTGTCCTACGGCGGGATCCCGCCGTATCCGGAGACGCAGGACTACGTGACGAAGGTGCTCCGCTACTTCGACGGCTCGACGCTCGGATCGTCCACGCCGGTCTACCGTCTCGTCGCCGACGACGGCACGATCACCTACACGAACATCCCGCCGCGCGGCCGGCGCTAGCCGCGCGCGTCACCGCCGCAGCTTCACCAGCTCCCTGAGGGCATCGCTGTCCGCGCGGTCAGCCGCGCCAGGGCCTGTCGAGTCCCCGGTACTGGAGCGCCTCGCCCACGTGCTCGGCCGCGAGCGTGTCGACTTCGCCGAGGTCGGCGATCGTGCGCGCGACGCGCAGCACCCGGTCGTGGCCGCGCGCCGAGAGGCCCCACCGCCGCATCGCCGCGGCGAGCAGGCCCTCGGCGTCGGGCGGCAGCCGACAGAAGCGTCGAAGGGCCCTCGGCGCCAGCTCGCCGTTGACGAGCGTCCCCGTGCCGGCGAAGCGCGCGCGCTGGAGCTCGCGCGCGCGGACGACGCGCGCCACGACCGTGGCGGCGGCGTCGCCGCTCGGCGCGCCGCGCAGATCGTCCGGTGTCACGGCCGGGAGCTCGACGTGCAGGTCGATGCGATCGAGCAAGGGGCGTGAGAGCCGGCCGAGGTAGCGATCGCGCTCGGCGGGTGTGCAGGCGCATCGATCGAGCGAGGCGCAGCCGCGGCGGCACGAATTCGCGGCGGCGACGAGCTGGAAGCGGGCGGGAAAGTCGCTCACCCCGGCGGCCCGCGCGATCGAGACGCTCCCGTCCTCGAGCGGCTGTCGCAGCGACTCCAGGACGTGCGGCTGGAACTCGGGCGCCTCGTCGAGGAACAGCACGCCGCGGTGCGCGAGCGTGATCTCGCCGGGGTGCGGCGGGCTGCCGCCGCCGATGAGACCGGCGACCGAGATCGTGTGGTGGGGCGCGCGGAACGGCCGGCGGCTCACGAGACGGCCCCGGTCGGGCAGGAGCCCGGCGACGGACCAGATCGCCGAGACCTCGATCACCTCGTCGCGCGACAGCGGCGGCAGAAGCGCCCCGAGGCGCCGCGCGAGCATCGTCTTGCCGCCGCCGGGAGGACCAACCAGCAGCACGTTGTGGCCGCCGGCCGCCGCGATCTCGAGGGCGCGCTTGGCGTGCGCCTGCCCGCGCACGTCGGCGAGGTCCGGCTCGTCCGCCGCGGGCACCGGCTCCGGCGCGGGCCGCGGCTCCTCCGCCGGGGGCGCGCCTCCGTTGAGGAGCGCGACGGCGTCCCGCAGCGTCGCCGCCGCGAGCACCCGGACGCCGTCCACGGCGCGCGCCTCCGCCTCGTTCGCCGCGGGAACCAGCATTGTGGCGATGCCGCGCCGGCGGCAAACGAGGCCGACGGCGAGCACGCCCCGCACCGGCTGGATCTGGCCGTCGAGGGCCAGCTCACCGACGACGGCGACGGGGCCGATCACGCCGTCGCGCACGCAGCCCGTGGCGGTGAGAATGCCGAGCGCGATGGGCAGGTCGAAGGCCGCGCCCTCCTTGCGGACGTCGGCGGGCGCCAGGTTCACGGTGATCCGGTCCGAGGGGAAGGCGAAGCCGGCGTTGCGGATCGCCGTGCGGACGCGCTCGCGGCTCTCGCGCACGGCGGAGTCGGGAAGGCCGACGGTGGTGAACGCGGGCAGTCCGGGGGTGACGTCGACCTCCACGCGCACGAGCGCCGCCTCGACGCCGAGCAGGGCCGCGGACAGGACGCGGGCGAGCACGCCCGATTCTTCGGGCCGCCGCCGCCGGCCGTCAATGTCGAGGTTCCGATACGGTGTGCTACGCTTGCCGCGGCCTCGTCCGGAGGTGAGCGTGGCGTCCAGCCGGCGGATGTTGTTCATGGTGTCGCCCGCCAAGCGCGAGCTGTTCGACGCGCTCACGAAGGCGCTCGTGTCGGAGCGGGGCGTGGACGTCATCGTGGACCGCCGCACCCACGACCGGCGCCACGGCGACGACCCGCACGGCACCGAGCGGCGCCGCGCCGGCCGGAGGCAGCGCCCGATCGAGGACGCGGAAATCCGCGAGTACGGCTGGACCGTGGTGCGGCTCGCGTAGCCGCCATGGTGGCGGAGGCGCGCGGCGCCGAGCTCCGGCCGGTCATCCTCGTGGTGGACGACGAGCCGGGACTGCGCGAATCGTTCCGGCTCATCCTCGAGGAGGAATACGAGGTCGTGGACGCCCACGACGGGGCCCGCGCCCTCTCGGTCGTTCGGGCGCAGCAGGTCGATCTCGTGCTCCTCGACATCCGCCTGCCCGAAATGGACGGCATCGAGGTCCTCGAGCGCATCAAGGCGATCGACGAGGGCGTCGAGGTCGTGCTCGTGACCGCGGTGAAGACGGTGCGCACGGCGGTCGCAGCCATGAAGCTCGGCGCCTTCGACTACCTCACCAAGCCCTTCGAGGACGACGAGCTCCTCGCCGTGGTGCGGCGCGCCCTCGCCAAGCGCGCGCTCGAGCGCGAGGTCGCGTTCCTGCGCTCGGAGCTCGATCGCCGCCGCGACGCCGACGAGATCGTCGGCCGGCACCCGGAGATGCAGAAGCTCCACCGGCTCATCGGGCAGGTCGCGCCCACGACGACCACGGTGCTCATCACCGGGGAGAGCGGCACCGGCAAGGAGCTCGTCGCGCGCGCGATCCACCGCCAGGGGCCGCGCCGCGACCGCCCCTTCGTGGCGGTGAACCCGGCAGCGATCGTCGAGACGCTCGTCGAGTCGGAGCTCTTCGGCCATGAGAAGGGGGCGTTCACGGGCGCCGGCGCGCGCAAGCTGGGCCGCTTCGAGCTCGCGCACGGCGGCACCCTCTTCCTCGACGAGATCGCCTCGCTCAAGCCCGACCTCCAGGTGAAGCTGCTGCGCGTGCTGCAGGAGCGCGAGATCGAGCGCGTGGGCGGCGGCCGTCCGATCAAGATCGACGTCCGCATCGTGGCGGCGACCAACAGGGACCTCAAGCGCGCCGTGGCGACCGGCGCCTTCCGCGAGGACCTGTACTATCGGTTCAACGTCGTGCCGCTCCGTGTGCCGCCGCTCCGCGAGCGCGCGGAGGACATTCCGCTGCTCGTCGACTTCTTCGTGCGTCGCTACGACCGCGGGCCCGCCCGGCGGGTCGCGGGTTTCACGGACGAGGCACTGGGGGCGCTCTCGCGCTACGCCTGGCCGGGCAACGTCCGCGAGCTGCAGAATCTGATCGAGCGCCTGGTCATCGTCGTCGACGGGCCGCGCGTCGGGCTCAACGACCTGCCGCTCGAGATCGCCCTGGCGCGATCCCACGGGTCGGCCGGCGACGTCGAATTCCCGCTGCACGAGGCGGTAGACCGGTTCGAGCGCGAGATCGTGCTGCGCGCGCTCGAGCGGGCCGGCGGCCGGCTCGGAGAGGCCGCGAGGATGCTCGGCATGCACCGGAACTCGCTCGCCGCGAAGCTCGCCCGCTGGAGGATCCGGCCGACGAACGACTAGACCGGCGCCGGGGCGACGGCCCTGTCACTGGGCGCCGGCCGGATACGCCTTGTTCGATGAGCGCTTGCCAGTCAGAGCCGGATCCGCCGGCCCAGTCGCTGTGCATGCGAGCCCGAGAGCCGCGCCGCCGGGTCCACGCGTTTCGCCAACAAGACCGCGCGGTTGGACAGCGACTCCGCTCCGACAGGTGTTGGCGACCCCTTTGCTGTACCGTCTCACCGCGGCGGCCCAAATGACCCCGAGGGTGGGGTACAGAGCGGCCGGAACGCGGAGGCTTCTCATGCACAAGATCCTGGCGGCAGCTCTCATCTTCGCGTCGTTCCTGTTCGTGGCGCCGATCCTCGAGTCCGGTACCTCGGGCTCGACCCAGCTGGTCCAGGCCATCGGCACGGCCGACGGCGGCGGCGGCGGAGAGTAGCCGCGACGAACCGCTGTCCGATGAAGCGACTGACCGCTCCCGGACGGCTCGGGACGGGGCGGGGGCTCGGACGCCTCGCCCTCGTCCCGTTGTTCGCCGCTCTCGCGCTTTGTACCGTCGCGCCGTCCGCACCGGCCCAGGAGCGCAAGGGCCCCATCGAGGGCGCCGTGTATCGGCGCCCGCTCGGCAACGATCCCGCTACGCTCGACCCCGCCCGGATCAGCGACATCTACAGCCGCTCCGTCGCCCAGCAGATCTTCGACGGCCTCGTCCAGTTCGACCAGACGCTGGCGATCACGCCGGCGCTCGCGGAGTTCTGGAAAGCCTCGCGCGATGGGCTCACGTGGACGTTCAATCTGCGCAAAGGGGTCAGGTTCCACCACGGCCGCGAGGTCACGGCTGACGACGTCGTGTTCTCCTTCACGCGGATCCTCGATCCGCGGCTCAAGTCAGGCGCCGCGGAGGCCTTTCTGACTATTAAGGGTGCCCGCGAATACCGCGAGGGCCGGGCCGCGACCGTCGGCGGGCTGGTCGCGCTCGATCGCCAGACGGTGCAGATCACGCTGAGCGAGGCCTTCACACCCTTCGTATCGTTGCTCGCGGTCGGCCACGCCAAGATCGTTCCGCGCGACGTCGTCCAACAGCGCGGCGACCAGTTCGGGGCCCAGCCCGTCGGCACGGGCCCCTTCCGGTTCGTCGGGTGGGAGCCCGGCAAGTCCATCATGCTCGCCGCCAACCTGGACCACTTCGATCGCCCGGCGAGGATCTCCACAGTTGTGTACCGGATCTTCCCCGGCGAACAGGTCGGGGCCATGTACGACGAGTTCCGGAAGGGGAATCTGGAGGACACCCCGGTGCCGACGGCCGACCACGCGCGCATCGTCGCGGCGACGGACCACGTGTACGTCAAGCGGCCGATGTTCAACCTCCGCCACTACGGCTTCAACACGCGCATGCCGCCGCTCAACGACCGCCGCTTGCGTCTGGCTGTTTGCCACGCGATCGATCGCGCAGCCATCCATGAGGAGGTATTCCTCGGACGCTACACGCTCGCGCGTGGCATCCTCCCGCCGGGCACCCTCGGCTACAACCCGGGCGTCCGCGGCGCGACCTACGACACGGCCCGGAGCCGGGAGCTGCTCGCGCAGGCCGGTCACCCGGAAGGGCGCGGCCTGCCGCCGATCGCGTTCTGGTCCAGCGTGAAATCCGAGCGCATCGTGCGCGAGCACGAGGAGATCAAACGGGCCCTCGCCGCAGTCGGGATCCGCGCGGAGTTCCAGTATCTCCTCGACTGGCCGGCCTTCTCGCGGATGCTGGCCGAGGGTCGTGCCCCGGTGTTCCTGTACGCCTGGTACGCCGATATCCCCGACCCCGACAACTTCCTCTACCAGCTCTTCCACTCCCGGAGCCCCCGCAACTACACTGGGTACTCGAACCCGGTCGTGGACGACCTCCTCCTGAACGCGCGCAACGCGCCCGACGTCCAGCGCCGCGTCGAGCTCTACCGGCGTGCCGAGCACCTCATCCTGGACGACGCGCCGATCCTCCCCTTCTGGCACTACAATTACGAGCGGCTCTTCCAGCCGTACGTCCGGAGCGTCGAGGTCAACGGGCTGGGCGACCCGTACATCCCGCTCCGGAAGATCTCGCTGGATAGGACCCGGTGAGGCTCCGACTCGGCTCGCTCCAGGCGAAGCTGCTCGGCGGCACGCTGCTCGTGATCGCGCTCGTAATGGTGACCGTGAGCGTCCTCGTGGACCTTCACCAGCGGCACGCCATCGCCGAGGAGACGCAGCGACGGGGCGAGGCCCTTGCCCGCAGCCTCGTGGCGACCTCCCAGTCACCGCTGCTCCTCTACAAC
>JBOHQB010000338.1:0-4449 GCA_050731995.1 Candidatus Rokuibacteriota bacterium | reverse complement strand
GCGCGGAGGCGGTGGCGGGCGTCGGACGAGCCTCGGGGGTGGCACGGGGGCACCCTATGGTGCCGACCGCCGCGCTGTCAAGAATCGCCGCCAAGTTGACCGCGGCTTTCCCGCTGCGTTACAGTCCGGGCCATGGCGAAGAAAGCGAAAAAGGCGACAACAAAGAAGAAGGCTACCAAGAAGACGACCCCGAGGAAGAAGACGGCGCCGAACGCCAAGAAGCCCGCGACCTGGAAACCGAAACCCGTGGAGGGCATCGGCTGGCCCGCGTTCCGCTACCAGTCGCCGTCGTAGGGATCCTGGTCCTCCTGCCGCTCTGCGCCTCGTGCGCGGTCTTCGAGCGCGCGAGCCAGAGCTGGTGGGAGCTGCGGCGCGATTCGTCGAGCCAGGCGCCCGATCCCGCGACGACGCCCGAGCCGGTCGTCCAGGTGTACGCGGCGCGCGCCGTCGGCTGGCGCGGTGTCCTCGCCGTCCACACGTGGACCTCGGTCAAGCGCCGCGAGGCGCCGGCGTTCACGCGCTACGAGGTCATCGGCTGGGGCGTGGATCAGGGCACGCCTGCCGTGCGCGTCAACCGCATGGGCCCCGACAACTACTGGTTCGGCGCGCGGCCCGAGCTGCTCGTGGAGCTGCGCGGCGACGGGGTCGAGGCGGTCGTGGACAAGATCGAGACCGCTGTGGCCGCGTACCCGTACCGGGATTCCTATCTCACGTTCCCCGGCCCCAACAGCAACACGTTCACGGCGTGGATCGGGCGCGAGGTCCCGGAGCTCGGTCTCCATTTGCCGCCGACCGCGATCGGCAAGGACTACCTGCCCCACGGCCTGCCCGTCGGGCGCTCGCCCGCGGGCCGCGGGGTCCAGCTCTCGCTCTTCGGGCTGCTCGGCGTGCTCGCGGGCGTGGACGAAGGGCTCGAGGTCAACGTGCTCGGCCTGGTCTTCGGCGTGGACGTGAAAGACCCGGCGCTGAAGCTGCCCTTCGTCGGGCGCGTGGGGACTAGTCCGCCTTCCACGCGATAACGTTGAGCGCGGTGACCGGACGCGAGAAGCCCTTCAGCATCAGCTCGCCGACGGGCTCCGCCTGGACGTCGAGCGTCGCGAGCACGCGGCGCGAGATCAGAATCTGGCCCGGCTGCGCCTCGCCGCACAGGCGCGCGGCGAGGTTCGTCACGGTCCCGATCGCGCCGTAATCCCAGCGCCCCTCGAAGCCGATCGCGCCCAGCGTCGCGTAGCCCTGGGCGATGCCCATGCCCACGTGGAGGTCCCAGCCGTGCTTGCCCCAGCCCGCGCGCAGGTCTTCCACGCGCGCGCGCATCGCGAGCGCCATGCGCAGGGCGCGCGCGGCGGGGTCCGCCACGACGACGGGGTCGTTGAAGAAGATCATCATGCCGTCGCCGGTGAAGCGCTCGAGCGTGCCCTCGTGTTCGAGGATCAAGGCGCCCATCGCCGCGTGGTACTCGCGCAGGACCCCCATGACCTCCTCGGGCTCGGCCGCTTCGGCGAAGGCCGTGAAGCCGCGCAGGTCGAGGAAGACGACGCAGATCTCGCGCCGGTGGCTCTTGAGCGGGTCCTCCGCGCCGCCGCTGACGATCGCCTCGGCGAGGGCCGGCGAGAAGAAGCGCTTGAGCCGGCCGAGCCGCTCGAGCTCAGCCACCTGCTCGGCAACGCGACGCTCGAGCGTGCGGTTCATCTCGCTGATCTCGTCGTGGAGCGCCTTGACGCGCAGGAGCGACTTGACCCGGGCCAGCAGCTCGGGTTGGTTGATGGGCTTGGTCAGGAAATCGTCGGCGCCCGCCTCGATTCCCTTCACCCGCTCCTGCGCCGGGTCGAGCGCCGTGACCATGACAACCGGCAGCATGGCGGTCGCGGGATCCCCGCGGAGCTTGCGGCACACATCGTAGCCGCTCATCTCGGGCATCACGACGTCGAGCAACACCAGATCCGGCCGCTCGCGCGCCACGGCGGCGAGCGCCTCCTTGCCCGACGTCGCAGTCACGACGGCATAGCCCTTGACGGTCAGGAGATCGGCGAGGAGCTTGACGTTCGCGGCCGTGTCGTCGACGACGAGAAGCCTGGCGCTCATCGCTTGCGGAGCGCCGCCCCGACCGCAGCCAGGAACTCACGCACGTTGATCGGCTTGGACTGGTAACCGTCGAAGCCCGCGGCCAGGATCTTCTGCTTGTCGTGGGTCATCGCGGACGCGGTGACGGCGAGGACGGGGATCGCGCGCGTCGTCTCGTCGGCGCGGAGCTGGCCGAGGGCGGTGATGCCGTCGATGCCTGGGAGCTGAATGTCCATCAGGATGAGCGCCGGCTGTCGCTCTTTCGCCAGCCGCACGCCCTCCTCGCCCGTCTCGGCCTCGATCGTCTTGTAGCCTGTTGCTTGCAGGACGTCACGCGCCAGCCTCCGGTTGCGCTCGTTGTCTTCGACGATCAGGATCAGCTCGCCGGCCATGGTCTCTCCGGTAGGGTGAAGGTGAAGGTCGAGCCCTGCCCCGGCGCGCTCTTGACCCAGATGCGTCCGCCGTGCAGCTCGACGAAGCGTCGGGTGAGCGTGAGCCCGAGGCCCGTGCCCTCGCGCTTGCGCGCGTAGTCGCTGCCGACTTGACGGAACTCCTCGAAGATCGCCTCCTGGTCCTCGGGCGCGATGCCGATGCCGGTGTCGGTCACGGCGATCTCGACTCCGCCGTCCGCCGGGATAGCGCCGAGCGTCACCCGGCCACCCTCGGGAGTGAACTTGACCGCGTTGGAGAGGAGGTTCAGCACGACCTGCCGGATCTTACGCTCGTCCGCGACGACCTGGTGCAGGCGCTCGTCGACGGCGAGGTCGAGGGCGATCCCGTGACGCAACGCGCGTTCGCGCACGAGCGTCACGCAGCCCTCGAGCGTCGCGGGCAGGTCGAACGCGCTCGTGTCGAGCTCCATGCGACCGGCCTCGATCTTCGACAGGTCGAGGATGTCATTGATGAGCGAGAGCAGGTGGCGGCCCGATTCGAGAATGTCTCGAAGATACTCCTCTTGCTTCGGCTCCAGCTCGCCGAACATTCGTTCGACCAGGACCTCGGAGAAGCCGATGATCGCGTTGAGCGGCGTCCGCAGCTCGTGCGACATGTTCGCCAGGAACTCCGACTTGTGCCGGCTCGCGGCCTCGAGCTGCTGGTAGAGGCGGCCCAGCTCCTCGCTCATCCGGTTCAGGTTCGCCGCGAGCGCGCCCAGCTCGTCCCGATTCGGGACTCTCATCCGCCCGGTGAAATCGCCCGAGGCGATCTCCCTGAGCCGCTCGTCCATGTGCTGTACCGGCCCGATCAGCGACCAGGAGATTGCGTAACCGAGCACCAGCGCCAGCGCGATCGATCCAACGGCGAACCCGATGACGACCCAGCGCGACGACACGTACGCCTCGTGCGCCGCGTCGATTGACGCCACCATGTCGGCCTCGGCCTTGTTCACGAGCTCGTTGGTCAGGCGCTCCAGCCGGTCCGCCAGCGGGCCGGCCTGGGCGAGCTGGATCTCTCGCCCCTCCACCGCCTTGCCCGCCCGGATCAGCTCGACCGCCTGGGTCACGACCTTGATGAACTGGTCGTAGTCCTCGCGGACCCGCCCGAGCAGCTCCACCTCGTCCTTGGCGACGAACTGGAGGCGGTCGAGGTCGTAACCGAACTGGTTGAGCTGGCGCAGCGTGGCCTCGAGGGTCCGGTCGTCGGGGACGAGCAGCGCCGACGCGACGCTGTAGAGCTGGCTCGTCGTGTCGTGCTGCAGCTGCCGGTAGGCGGCGATCTTCCGCTGGAGCTGGACCAGGGTCTCGGCCCGGCGGTTCACCGCGCTCAGCGTTTGCAACCCGACCGCGCCGACGATGATGAGCAGGAGGACGATGGCGAGGAACGCCGCGAGAAGCTTCACGTGCACGTTGACCGGCACGCGCGCGACCAGCCCGACGAGCCAGCCTCTCATCGAGCGCTCGCCTCCCGCAGCAGGGATCTGAGATCGCCGAGCATCTCGTCGGGATTGAAGCGCACGCCCAGGTACTGGACGCGAAGGGTCCCGTCCCTGTCGATCAGCGACGTGAGGAAGGTATGATCCACGTCGCCGGCCGGGTTCGTCCGGGAGAAGATCCCGTAGCGTCGCTCGACGTCGCGAATCTCGGCTGGCGTCCCGGTCAAGAACGCCCAGCCCGCGAGGTTTGCGCCGCGCGCCTGGGCGTAGCGCTTGAGGACCTCGGGGGTGTCGCGCTCGGGGTCGACCGTGACGGAGGCGAAAAAGACTTTCGACCCGAAGTCTCGCCCGAGCTTCGCCTGGAGCGCGGCCATCTTGGCGGTGAGGAGTGGGCACGTGTCGGCACAGCTCGCATAGATGAAGGTGACGGCGACGACCTTCCCGCGCAGATCGCGGAGCGACAGGCGGGCGCCGTCCTGGGTCGTCAGCGCGAACTCCGGCGCGGGCCCGATCTTGGA
>JBOHQB010000337.1:0-3486 GCA_050731995.1 Candidatus Rokuibacteriota bacterium | reverse complement strand
CTGACGCCGCTGCCGGCGCCGCCGCTCGCGGCGGGCCACGGCCTCGGCGAGACGATCCAGCGCCGCGGCTCGACCCGGCGGTTCGGCCCGGCGCCGCTCACGCCCCTGGAGCTCGGCGCCGCCCTCTGGGCCTCCGCGCAGCCGATCGCCTGGGATGTACCCTCGGGACTCGTCGAGCGCTTCCTCGTCGTCAATGCCGTCGCGGGCGTCGCCCCCGGCGCGTATCGCTACGTCTCGGCCCGCCACGCACTCGAGCTCCTGCAGCCGGGCGACTTCAGGCGGGACAGCGCTTACCTCTGCCTCGACCAGCCGCTCGGGGGCGAGGCCGCGGCGGTGATCTACTTCCTCGCGCCGCTCGACGGGCTGATCGGTGCCTTCGGCGATCGTGGTTATCGCCTGGCGAACCTGGAAGCGGGGCTCGCCGGCGGTCGCGCGTACCTCGCCGCGTACGCGCTCGGCTTCGGCGCCTCCGGTCTGACCTTCTACGACCGTCTCGTCACCGAGTTTTTCGCGCCGGCCTCGTCCGGGCTCGACGCGATCTTCGTCACGGCGCTCGGTCGCGCGGCCGGCGGCGCGAGCGACGTGCTACTATCGAAGACGATCGAGCCGAAAATGCGACCGGCGAGCGAGGACGCGAGCGGATGAAGAAGTACCAGCTGATGGCGCCCGGCCCGACGCCGGTGCCGAGCGAAGTGCTGCTGGCGATGGCGCGGCCGATGATTCATCATCGCACGCCCGAGTACGAGGCGCTCTTCGTCGAGGTGCGTGCCGGGCTCAAGCGGCTCTTCCAGACGTCGCAGGACGTCATTCCGTTCGCGTGCTCCGGCACGGGCGTGATGGAGGCGGCCGTCGTCAACACGCTGTCGGCCGGCGACACGGTCGCCGTCGTCACGGCGGGCAAGTTCGGCGAGCGCTGGCTCGAGATCTGCCGCGCGTTCGGCCTCACCGTCGTCGAGCTCAAGGCGCCGTACGGCGAGTCGGTTCCCGCCGACCGCGTCGCCGACGCGCTCCGGAAGACGCCGGCGATCAAGGCGGTGCTCACCCAGCACAGCGAGTCGTCCACGGGGGTGCTCCACGACGTCCGATCCTACGCGGCGGCGACGCGCGCGACGGAGGCGATCCTCATCGTCGACGCCGTCTCGAGCCTCGGCATCGCGAACGTCGAGATGGACGCCTGGGGTATCGACGTCGTCGTCGCCGGCTCGCAGAAGGGCCTCATGCTGCCCCCCGGGCTCGGCTTCTGCGCGCTCAGCGACAAGGCGTGGGCGCGGACGGGGACCTCGGCGCTGCCGAAGTACTACTTCAACATCGTCGAGGAGCGGAAGACCGTGGCGAAGAACGAGGCCCACTTCACGCCGGCCGTGTCCATCGTGATCGGCCTGCGCGAGGTCCTCCGCATGCTCGAGGCGGAGGGCTGGGCGAGCGTCTTCCGGCGTCACGACCGGCTGGCGCGCGCCACGCGCGCGGGCGTCGAGGCGCTCGGCCTCCAGCTCTTCGCCAAGGCGACGCCGAGCCCGGCGCTGACGGCCGTGACGGCGCCGCGCGGCGTCGACGGCGAGCAGATCGTCGAGTTCTACGCGAAGACCCACAACATCACGATCGCCGGCGGGCAGGGCTCGATGAAGGGGAAGATCTTCCGCCTCGGCCACATGGGCTACGCGGCCGAGTTCGACGTGATCACCGCCCTCGCCGCGCTCGAGCAGATCCTCGCCGAGCTGGGCCAGCCCGTCGACTTCGGCGCGGGCGTCCGCGGGGCGCAGAAGGTCTTCGCCGAGCGGTCGTGAAGCGCGTCCTCGTCACCGACGGGCTCCAGGCGGTCGGCCTCGACGCCCTCCGGAAGCGCGGCCTCGAGGTGGAACAGGCTCCCGCACTCGCCGAGGCGGAGCTCTGCGCGAAGATCGGGGAATACGAGGGACTGATCGTCCGGAGCGCGACCAAGGTCACGCGCCCGGTCGTGGAGGCGGGCCGGCGCCTCGAGGTGATCGGCCGGGCGGGCGCCGGCGTCGACACGATCGACGTGGACGCGGCGACCGAGCGCGGCGTCGTCGTCATGAACACGCCCGGCGGCAACACGACCGCCGTCGCCGAGCACACGCTGGCCTTGCTGCTGGCGCTCGCCCGCCACATCCCCGCTGCCGACCGGACGCTCAAGGCGGGACGCTGGGAGAAGAGCCGACTGCAGGGAATCGAGCTCTTCGGCAAGACGCTCGGCCTCGTCGGCCTCGGCCGCATCGGCTCCGAGGTCGCCCGGCGCGCGCTCGGGTTCCGGATGCAGGTCATCGCCTTCGACCCGTACCTGACGCGCGAGGCGGCCGAGCGGCTCGGCGTGGAGAGCGTGGAGCTGGACGAGCTGCTCCAGCGCGCCGACTTCATCTCGATCCACACGCCCCTCACCGGGGACACCCGCCACCTGCTCGGCGAGGCCGAGCTCGCGCGGACCCGGCCCGGCGTGCGGCTGGTCAACTGCGCGCGGGGGGGTCTCATCGACGAGGCGGCGCTCGCGCGCGCCGTCGCCTCGGGCCACGTCGCGGGCGCCGCGCTGGACGTCTTCGAGCAGGAGCCCCCGCCGGCCGACCACCCGCTGCTGGCCTTCGAGCAGGTCATCGCGACACCGCACCTCGGCGCGGCGACGGACGAGGCCCAGACCGCCGTGGCGCTGGCGATTGCCGAGCAGGTCGCGGACGCGCTCGTGGACGGCGTCATCGCCAACGCGGTCAACCTGCCGGCGCTCGACGCCGAGGCGACGCGCGAGCAGGCGCCGTACGCGTCCCTCGCCGTCGCGATGGGGCGCTTCCTCGCGCAGCTGGCCGAGGGGCGCATGGCCGAGGCGCGGCTGACGTACGCGGGCGAGGTCGCCGCGAGGCCGACCGCCGCGCTCACGCTGGCGTTCCTGCGCGGTCTGCTCGGCGCGATCCTCTCCGAGCACGTGACCGATGTGAACGCGATGCGGATCGCCAAGGCGAGGGGGCTCCGCGTAGTGGAGACCTCGACGACGGACAGCGCCGACTACGCGAGCCTCCTGACGGCCGAGCTCGCGACCGACAGGGGCGTGTCGTCGGTCGCCGGCGCGCTCTTCCACCGAAAGGAGCCGCGGTTCGTCTCGATCGACGGCTACGCGCTCGAGGCCGTGCCGCAAGGCTGGATGCTCGTCTTCGCCAACCTCGACGTGCCGGGCGTGATCGGCCGCATCGGCACGCTCTGCGGCCGCCACGGGATCAACATCGCCGGCATGCAGCTCGGGCGCGAGCGGCGCGGCGGCCGCGCGGTGTCCATCCTGAACCTCGACGACCCGATGCCGCCCGCGGTGCTGGACGAGATCCGGGCGATGCCCGACATCGTCCTCGCCAAGCTCGTCAAGCTCTAGCCGCAGCCGCCCGGCCGGGTTTCGCGGAACGGCGCGCCGGCGGTAAGATACACAGGTTGTGGAAGCCTTCAGACTCCTCCTCATACGGCACGGCGAGACGGGATGGTCGCGCGAGCGCCGCT
>JBOHQB010000336.1:0-9406 GCA_050731995.1 Candidatus Rokuibacteriota bacterium | reverse complement strand
AGGCGAGCCTGCGAATGGGGGGGCCATTTCGGCCCCCCATCAGAACGTCAGCTTGTCGGGTGGTCGAGGAGCGCCACGGCTTCGCCGGGGCGCTCGGAGCGCTGGGGGGTATGGGGGGCCATTTCGTGGCCCCCCATCAGAACGTCAGCTTGTCGGGTGGTCGAGGAGCGCCACGGCTTCGCCGGGGCGCTCGGAGCGCTGGGGGGTATGGGGGCCATTTCGTGGCCCCCCATCAGAACGTCAGTTTGTCGCCCGGGCTGATCGGGAAGACCTGCGTCGAGGTCTGGCCGAGGAACTGCTGGTACTCCTGCGGCGTGCCCTTGAGCACCGGGAACGTCCCGTAGTGGAACGGGATCGCGTATTTCGGCTTGAGCATCCGGTTCGTCGCGAACGCCGCGTCGCGCGGGTCCATCACGAAGTGGCCGCCGATCGGGATCATGATGACGTCGGGCTTGTAGTATTCCCCGATGAGCCGCATGTCGCCGAAGAGCCCCGTGTCGCCCATGTGGTAGAGCTTGACGCCGTTCTCGAACTCGATGATGAACCCGCACGGCTCGCCGCCCGGGTACGTCGTCGACTTCTTCGTCGCCGGATCGGTCACCGTCACCTCGGAGGAGTGCTCGGCGCGCACCTGGGTGATCGTGATCTGCGGTCCGAGCGGGTTCACGCGGCCGCCCTTGCCGAAGCGCACCGCCTTGTCGGGCGGAACCCAGCCGAGGTCGACCATGGTGGCGACGAGACCCGCGGGGCCGAGCACCGTCGCGCCCGTCTGGGCTTGGAGCGCCTTGACGTCGCCGGTGTGGTCGCCGTGGCCGTGGGTGACGAGGATCACGTCCACTTTGCCGAGCGCGTCGAGGTTCTTGTACTGTTGCGGCGTCTTGGGGTTGCCGGTGAGGAACGGGTCGATGACGATGACCTTGCCGGTGGGGGACGTGAGCTTGGTCGCGGCCTGACCGAGCCAGTGGACCTCGACCTTGCCGCCCGCGGCGCTGGCCGGCGCCCCCGGCGCACCGGGCTGGGCGCCCGTGGCGCAGCCGCCGGCGGCGATCGTGAAGGTGAGCGCGCCGGAGAGCTTGAGGAAGTCGCGGCGATCGAGGTCCATGGGATCCTCCTTGGCGGGGAAACGATAGCACGAAACGCCTATGAGCAAGGGAGCGCACGATGGCGACTGAGACGTACGACTGGCCGGCGATCGTGGACGGGCTGAGCCGTTATCTCAAACTCAGGTCGATCCCGATCGGCATGAAGCTCTTCGAGACCGTCGAGGCGATGGAGGCGATCCCGAAGATCCGGCGACCGAGGGCGAAGCACACGACGGACCAGATCGTTGCCCAGGCGCGCCAGCTCGGCTGGACCGTCGGCATCACGATGGCCGACCTCGTCGGCGCCCAGTGCGGCGCGGTGATCGGTCTCCATCCACAAGACGACGAGTGGCTCTCGGGCACGCGCATGGCGGGCGTCTGGTTCAAAACGCAAGAGGACGCGAGCCTGCACCAGCACGCGATGGACTGCGTGCCGCACGGCCGCTACCTGGCGATGGCCGTCTCACCGCTCACGTCCGGGCGCCTGAACCCGCCCGACATCTGCCTGATCTACGGCACGCCCGGCCAAATGATCTTCTTCATCAACGGCCTGCAGTGGTCCGGCTACAAGAAGATGTCCTTCACGTCGGTCGGCGAGTCGGCGTGCGCCGACTCGTGGGGGAAAGCGCTCAAGACGGGCGAGCCCGCGCTGACGATCCCGTGCTACGCCGAGCGGCGCTACGGCGGCGTCGCCGACGACGAGCTGCTCATGGCGATCCCGCCCCGCTACCTGCCGAAGGTCGTCGAGGGGCTCGCCGCGCTCGACAAGAACGGCTTGAGATACCCGATACCTCCCTACGGCATCCAGTCCGACGCAGGGGCCGGCCTCGCCGTCAGCTACGCCGACAAGAAGTAACCCGCGCGCACGGGTTGCCGGGATGCGCCGCGTCTGCTAAGGTCTCGGCGTTGTTGGCGTCCGGGTGCCCACGAGGGCCCCAGGGAAGGCGGTAAAAGCCGCCGCGACCCCGTCACTGTAATCGGGGACGAAACCCGCCGAAGCCACTGGCCCGGGGGACGGGCTGGGAAGGCGCGGGGAGTAGGACGATCCGAGAGCCAGGAGACCTGCCCGGACGCGCGCCACCAACCGGTCTTCGCGGGAGGCACCGGACGTCATGGCCTCGTCGTTGTTCGTCATCGGGGGCGCGCGGAGCGGCAAGAGCCGCCACGCCATCGCCGTCCAGCCGCGCCGCGCGCGCGTCGTCTTCGTCGCGACCGCCGAAGCGGGCGACGGCGACATGGTCGCACGCATCGCGCGCCACCGCGCCGAGCGGCCCGGCCACTGGGCGACGGTCGAGGAGCCCTACGAGCTCGCCGCGCGCGTCCGCGAAGCCCTCGCGTCCGGGGACGCGGTCGTCGTGGACTGCCTCACACTGTGGGTCGCGAACCTCATGGGACGCGGCGACTCCGACGACACGATCTTGAAGCACGCCGATGCGCTCGCCGCGCTCCCCGGGCGGGGTCGCGCCGAGCTCACGCTCGTGTCGAACGAGGTCGGCGAGGGCGTGCATCCCGAGACCGCCGACGGGCTCCGCTTCCGCGACCTCCTGGGACAGGTGAACCAGCGGCTCGCCGCCGCGTGCGACCGCGTGGTGCTGATGGTCGCGGGCATCCCGGTCACGATCAAAGGCGAGCCCAACGAGACGGGGAGGACGACGCGTGACGTCGCTCCGGAAGCTCCTTAGGGACGTCAGCGCGCCCGACCCGGGCGTGGCGGCGTCCGCCCGCGCCCACCTCGACACGCTGACGAAGCCGCCCGGCAGCCTCGGCCGTCTCGAGGAGCTGGCCACCCGCCTGGCGTCCGTGCGCGGCGGGCCGCCCGTGGTCCGCCAGCCCGTGATCTTCACCTTCGCGGCCGATCACGGCGTCGTCGCCGAGGGCGTGAGCGCTTATCCACAATCCGTGACGGCGCAGATGGTCGAGAACTTCGCCCGGGGCGGGGCGGCGGTGACCGTGTTGGCCCGTCAGGCGGGGGCGCGCGTTGTCATCGCCGACCTCGGTGTCGTGGGCCCGATCGGCACCCACGCAGCCGTCGTGCGCCGGCCGGTCGGGCCGGGCACGCGCAACATGGCGCGCGGCCCCGCGATGACGCTCGCCGAGGCCACGCGCGCGATCGAGACCGGGGCCGCGCTCGCCGAGGAGGCGATCGCCGGCGGCGCCGACCTCCTCGGCACGGGCGACATGGGCATCGGCAACACCACGGCCGCGAGCGCGATCACGGCGGCCCTCACCGGCGAAGCGCCGGAGCGCGTGACGGGCCGCGGCACCGGCGTGGACGACGCGACGCTCGCGCGCAAGACCGGGGTCGTCGCGCGCGCGCTCGCGGTGAACCGTCCGGTCAGGACCGACGGGCTCGACGTGCTCCAGAAGGTCGGGGGTTTTGAGATCGGGGGCCTCGCCGGCGTGATCCTCGCTGGCGCGGCGCGCCGGGTGCCCGTCGTGCTCGACGGCTTCATCGCGGGCGCGGCGGCCCTCGTGGCGGTCGCGCTGGCTCCCGCGGCGCGCCACGCGCTCTTCGCGTCGCATCGCTCGGCCGAGCCCGGCCATGGCGTCGTCCTGCGACACCTCGAGCTGACACCGTACCTCGACCTCGGCATGCGGCTCGGCGAGGGCACGGGCGCCGCGCTCTTCATCCACCTCGCGCGGGCCGCCGCGCTCGTGTACGTGGAGATGGCGACCTTCAAGTCGGCGGGCGTCGACGGACCGACGGAAGGCTAGCGTGACGCGCGTCCCGGTCGTCGTCGCGCTCGCGCTGCTGCTCTACGCGACGCCCGCCGCGGGCCTCACTGTCCGCGACATGCTGGACCGGGAGGTCACCCTCGCCGCGCCGCCGGCGCGCATCGTGTCGCTCGTGCCGAGCGTGACGGAGATCGTGTACGCGCTGGGCGCCGAGGCGCGGCTCGTCGGCGTGACCGACTTCTGCGACTATCCGCCGGCGGCGCGGCGGAAGCCGAGCGTCGGCGGGATGATCAACCCGAGCCTCGAGGTGCTCGTCGCGCTCAAGCCGGACCTCGTCGTCGCCACCGACGAGGGCACCCGGGAGGAGACGTTCCGTGAGCTCCGGCGGCTCGGGATCCCGACGTACCTCGTCCACGCGAACCGGCTCGTCGAGGTGGTGGATCTCGTCGGCAGGCTCGGCGAGCTCACCGGCCGTCGCGAAGCGGTCGGTCCCCTCGTCGCGCACCTCGAGTCGCGGGTTGATGCCGTCCGGCGGCGCGTGCAGCCCTACCGGAGGCTGCGCGTGCTGTACGTCCTGTGGCCCGACCCGCTGATCGTCCCCGGGCGTACGTCCATGCTCACCGAGCTGATCGAGCTGGCGGGGGGCGAGTCGATCACGGGCGCGCTCGGCGAGGCGTACCCGCGCTTCAGCCTCGAGGCCGCGGTGGCGCGCGCGCCGGAAGTGATCATCCTCGCCGATCACGCGGGTCGCGGCTCGATCGCCGGCCCCGCCGAGCCGGAGGCGTGGCAGCGGCTTCGCAGCGTGCCCGCGATCAAGGCGGGGCGCCTGCACTCGGTGGACCTGAGCGTCCTGCACCGCTACGGACCGCGCGTCGCCGACGGTCTCGAGACGCTCGCGCGCATCATTCACCCCGAGGCGTTCCGGTGACGGGGCCGCGACGCCTTGGGCTCGCGCTGGCGGCGCTCGGCCTGCTGCTGGTCGCCGTCGCCGTGGTCTCGCTCTTCGTGGGGAGCGCCGCCCTCTCCCCGCGCGCCGTCGCCCGGGCCCTCACGGGCCGCGCCGACCCCGACTCGATCGAGCGCATCGTGACGCTCGGCCTGCGGCTGCCGCGGATCGTCGTCGCCATGCTCGCGGGTGGCGCACTGGCCGTCGCCGGCGTCGCGTTCCAGGGGCTCACGCGCAACCCGCTCGCCGAGCCCTCCGTGCTCGGTATCTCCAGCGGCGCCGCCTTCGGTGTCGTCGCCGCGCAGGTCGGCGGCCTCGGCGCGTCGGCGCTCGACGCGCTCACCGTCACGGCCTGCGCGTTCGCCGGCGCGCTCGTCGCCGCCGGAGCGGTGTACGCGATCGCCGCGGCGCCCGGGGGGCTCTCGGTCGGGACGATGCTGCTCGGCGGCGTCATCGTCTCGATATTCTTCTCCGCGGCGATCACCGTGCTCATCTCGATCGTCGACTTCAACCGGCTGGGCGGTGTCATCCACTGGCTCCTCGGGAACGTCGCGCCGATCCCGCCCGCGTCGCTCGCCCTCTTCGGCGCGCTCGCGCTCGTCGGCGCATGGCTCATCGGCGCGCGGGCGCGCGAGCTGAACGTGCTGGCGCTCGGCGAGGAGGCCGCGGTCCAGCTCGGCGTGGACGCGGAAGCGCTCAAGCGGCGCGTCTTCCTCGGGGCCGCGCTCCTCACCGGCGCCGTCGTCGCCTTCGCCGGGCCCATCGGGTTCGTCGGCCTGATCGTGCCGCACCTGCTCCGGGGCGTCGTCGGCCAGGACCACCGGCTGCTGGTGCCGACGGCGCTCGTCGGCGGGGCCGCGTTCCTGCTCGCCGCCGACACGCTCGCGCGCAACGTCGTGGCGCCGGCCGAGCTCTCGGTCGGCGTGCTCACCGCGTTCTGCGGCGCGCCGTTCTTCGTCTATCTGCTGCGCACGCGCTACCGGGTGGCGCTGTGACGCCGCTCGTCGAGGTCCGCGATCTCGCCTTCGCCTACGGCGCGGCTTCGCTCGCGCACGCGCGGCCGTTCGCCCTCGCCGACGTGTCGTTCGAGGTCAGGGAGGGCGAGGTGTTCGGCCTCATCGGGCCCAACAGCGCGGGCAAGACGACGCTCCTCCGCCTGCTCACGCGCGTGCTGGAGCCCGCGCGCGGCGAGATCCGGCTCGACGGCCGGCCGCTCGCCCGGCTGAGCCGCTGGGAGCTGGCGCGGCACGTGGCCGTGGTTCCACAGGAGGCGCCGCGCCCGTTCCCGTTCACGGTCGAGCAGCTGGTCCTCATGGGCCGTTATCCGCACGCGCCGGACCGCTTCTTCGAGAGCGACGCGGATCTGGAGGCCGCGCGCGAGGCGATGGCCGCGACGGGCGTGCTGGACCTGGCGCGGCTGCCCCTCGATCAGCTCTCAGGCGGCGAGCGGCAGCGAGCGATGCTGGCCCGCGCGGTCGCCCAGCGGCCGCGGCTCCTCGTGCTCGACGAGCCCACGTCGCACCTCGACCTTCGTTACCAGGCGGAGACCGCCGCGCTGCTCGCGCGTCTGAACCGCGCCGAGGGCATCACCGTGCTGCTGGTCTCGCACGATCTCCGATTCACCGCCGAGCTGTGTGACCGGCTGGCGCTGCTCGCGGACGGACGCGTCGCGCGGGCCGGAACGCCCGCCGAGGTGCTCGAGCCGTCCCTGCTCGAAGCGGTCTTTGGCTGTGCCGTCGTCGTCGAGCAGAGCGCCGCCACGGGCCGGCCGGTCGTGCAGGTCGCCTGGCCCGCGGCCGGGGGGAGGTGAGAGGCCGAGGGTCGCCGATTTCCGAACGAGCTTCGGGTGCGAGGGAAGCCGGTGGGGCCCATCGGGGCCGAGGCCGGCACGGTCGCGCCACTGTGAGTGGGGAGCGCCGTCTCCGGCTCCGCGCGGCAACGCGCGGGGCGCCACTGTCCGCCGACGCGGACGGGAAGGCGGGGAACGGACGCGACGATCCACGAGTCAGGAGACCTGCCCGGAGCGGAACGCGCGCATCCAACCCTTTCGCGCAAGAAGGAGTGGAGCATGACGCCGAGACGCCGATGGTTGACGGGAGCGATGGTGCTGGCGACGGGAGTGATGGCGGCGACGGCCGTCGCCGAGGAGCCGAGGAAGCTCGACCCGGTCGTCGTGACGGCGACCAAGATCGAGACGCCGGCGTCGCAGATCGGCGCGGCGGTGACGGTGATCACGGGGGAGGAGATCCGCTACTACGACTACTCGCGCGTGGACGAGCCGCTCCGCGGGGTGCCGGGCGTCGAGATCCGGCGCTCCGGGAGCCTCGGCAAGACGACCAGCATCAGCATCCGGGGCGCGAACACGAACCAGGTGCAGGTCCTCGTGGACGGGATGCGCGTGAAGTCCCCGACGCTGGGGCAGTCGGACCTGGCCGACATCTCGGTGGACATGATCGAGCGCATCGAGGTGATCCGGGGACCCCAGTCCACGCTCTATGGCGCCGACGCGATCGGCGGCGTCGTCCACATCATCACCCGGAAGGGGACGGGGCCGTTTTCGGCGACCATCCAGACGCAGGGCGGCAACTACGACACGCTCTCCGCGCGGGGGACGATCGGCGGGACGTGGAAGGTCTTCGACTACGCTCTCGGCGGCTCGCACCTGGAGTCGAACGGCCAGTTCAAGAACGACGGCTACACCCAGGACGCGGTCGCGCTGCGCTTCGGCGTGACCCTGCCGCTGGACACGCGCATCTTCTTCGCGCTGCGCTGGAACAACACCGAGACCGACCTGCCCACGAAGTTTCTGTCCGTTCCGTTGCCGGTCGTGCCGGAGTTCATGGACATCAACAACAAGCAGACGAGCGAGACGCTCACGATGACGCTGGCCGGCAAGACGCGCCCCCTCTCGTGGTGGGGGATCGACGCGCGCGTGTCCCAATACACGAACCGGCTGAACGTCGTGGACCGTCCTGACCCCGGCTTCGACTGCTTCTTTCCGCCGTGCGAGTTACCGGGGCGCTTCTACGTCAGGCGGCGCGAGGCCGAGCTGCTGAACCATTTCCACGTCGGCCCGTGGTCCACGTCCACGGTCGGCCTGGAGTACCGGGACGAGCTCGGCGACGTGCAGGGCGGTTCTCCCTTCCACGCCGAGAGCGACACGAAGTCGCTCTTCTTCCAGCAGCAGTTCCGGTTCTTCGACCGCCTCTTCATGGGCGCCGGCTTTCGCACGGAGGACAACAGCGTGTTCGGGACGCACACGACGGAGCGCGGCTCGCTCGCGTTCCTCATCAAGGAGTGGGGCACGCGGATCCGCGGGAGCGCGGGCTCGGGCTTCCGCGCGCCAACCTTCAACGACCTCTTCTTTCCGGGGTTCGCGAACAAGACCCTTCAGCCCGAGACGAGCTTCTCCTATGACTTCGGGATCGACCAGCGGCTCTGGAAGGACCGCATCCGGCTCGGGCTGACCTACTTCTCCAACGAATTCAAGAACCTGATCTCGTTCGAGTTCATCGCGACGCCGCCCTTCGTCAAGAGCGCGAACATCGGCAAGGCGCGCGCCGCGGGGATCGAGTTCACGAGCGAGGTGGACATCCTCGACACGCTCACCGCGTCGATGAACTACACCTACACGGACTCTGAGAACCTCGCGACGGACCAGCTCCTGCCGCGTGAGCCCCGCCACCGCTGGAACATCGGGCTCACCTGGCAGGCGACGCCGCGGCTCTCGCTCTTCACGCAGGTCCACATCACGACCGAGCAGTTCGAGCCGACGGGCGGCGGCGGCGGAACCTACAACAGCGGCTGGACCCGGGTGGACGTCGGCGGCGCGTACCGCCTCGTCAACAAGTTCGGCTTTCTACAGGCCCTCGACATCACGGGCCGCATCCAGAACCTGCTGAACGAGGGCTACTCCGAGGTGCGGGGCTTCCCGGCGCTCGGCATCAGCGCGCTGGCCGGCCTGCGCGCCTCGTTCTGAGCGGGGTATGATCGCGGACGCGATGGAAGGCCTCGAGCGCATCGAGGGTGTCAGGGTCGACGTCGGGCGCGAGGCGGTCGTGGTGACGGCCGATCGCGCGCTCGACGTCGTCTCGTCCGCCGTCGCAGGCGGCGGCTTCGGCCGCGCGCGGACGGTCGTGAACCTCCACGTGCCGAAGCATGCGTGCCCTGAGCACGTCGAGAACGTACTCGAGGCATTTGTGCGCGAGCGCGGCCTCCCTGTGCCGTGGGTGGGGCTCTGCACCGCGGCGTGGACCGAGCGGGCGCGGATGGCCGTCGAGACACTGGGCGATACGCGCGCGCTCGTCGTCGCCACCGTCGGTCTCGGGAACCGCGTCGCCGCGGGGATCACACCGCTGGCCGCGGCGGCGTTCTCGACGATCAACACGATCGTGGTCGTGGACGCGGACGCCGAGCCCGCGGCGCTCGTGAACCTGGTCGCCACGGTCACGGAAGTGAAGACCGCGCTGCTGCTCGAAGCGGGCGTGCGTTGCGACGACGGTGCGGCCGCAACCGGGACCTCCACCGACGCCGTCGTCGTCGCGGCGACCGGGCGCGGCCGTCGCCGGCGGTTCGGCGGACCGATCAGCGAGCTGGGCTGGCTCGTCGCGCGGGCGGCCCGCGGCGCCCTCGGCGAAGGCATTCGTGGGTGGCGGTAGTGCGCAGCCGCAGGTCGGCAGTAGGAGCCGCAGCCCGTATGAGG
>JBOHQB010000335.1:0-2242 GCA_050731995.1 Candidatus Rokuibacteriota bacterium | reverse complement strand
CCGCGAGATCGGCCGCTGACGCGAACGGCTGCTCAGTGCGCGCCGCGACGATCGCCCGCCCGGCCACCTCGCGCAGCCCGGTGACATAGCGTAGCCCGAGCCTCACGGCC
The DNA here is from genome assembly GCA_050731995.1 of Candidatus Rokuibacteriota bacterium. GTDB lineage: Bacteria > Methylomirabilota > Methylomirabilia > Rokubacteriales > CSP1-6 > JBOHQB01. The sequence continues at coordinate 2,132 of JBOHQB010000335.1, read as the reverse complement.
CACGCCTCGTTCACGCGCTCGATGGTGCAGAGCCAATCGGAGCGCGTGACGTCGATCGGCAGGATGCGCTGGCCATGGCGCTGGGCGTCCTTGACGATCGTCGCCGGGTGGTAGAACCCCATCGGTTGGTTGTTGAGCAGCGCCGCGTAGAACGGCGCCGGGTGATGGGTCTTGAGAAACGCGCTCGCGTAGGCGAGCAGCGCGAAGCTACTCGCGTGCGACTCAGGAAATCCGTACAGCGCGAACGCGGTGATGGACCGCACGATCGTTTCCGCGGCCTCGCCCTCGATCCCCTGGCGCGTCATCCCCGCGCGGAGCTTCGCCTCCACCTCCCCCATGAGCCGCTGGCTCCGCTTGAAGCCGAGCGCGCGCCGTAGCCCCTCGGCCTCGCCGCCGGTGAAGCCGGCGACGGTCATCGCCATCCGGAGCAATTGCTCTTGAAACAGCGGCACGCCGAGCGTGCGCTTCAGGATCGGCTCGAGGCTCGGGTGCGGATACGTCACCGGCTCGCGCCCGCGACGGCGGTTGACGTAGGGATGCACCATCTGGCCGACGATCGGCCCGGGGCGGATGATCGCGACCTGCACGACGAGGTCGTAGAAGCGCTCGGGGCGGATCCGCGGCAGCGTCGCCATCTGCGCGCGGCTCTCCACCTGGAAGACGCCGATCGTGTCCGCCCGCTGGAGCGCGGCGTACACGTCGGGATCGTCGGGCGGCAGGTGCGCCAGATCCACCGCGCCGCCCGTCTCCTCCACCATCGCGATCGACTCCTGGAGCACGGACATCATGCGTAAGCCCAGGAGATCCACTTTCACGATGCCGAGCCCGGCGCAGTCGTCCTTGTCCCACTGGATGACGACGCGCCCAGGCATCGTCGCGGGCTCGAGCGGGACGACGTCGTCTAGTCGGCCGGCGGCGATCACCATGCCGCCGGAGTGCTGGCCGAGGTGGCGCGGCAGGTCGAGCATGAGCGGCCAGAGCGCGGCGAACGCCTTGATGCGCGGGTGCGCGACGTCGCAGCCGGCCTCGGCCAGGTGGCGCGTGAGGAGATCGTCGGGGTCCTGGAAGCCCCACCCCGAGACGAGCGCCGCGAGACGCTCCTGCATGTCGCCCGGCAGCCCGAGGGCTTTCCCCAGCTCGCGCGCGGCCGAGCGGCCGCGATACGTGATGACGTTTGCCGTCATGCCGGCGCCGTGGCGGCCGTAACGCTGGTAGACGTACTGGATCGCGCGCTCGCGCCGCTCGCCGCTCGGCAGGTCGAGGTCGATGTCGGGCCACTCGCCGCGCGCCTCGGAGAGAAAGCGCTCGAAGAGCAAATCCATGCCGACAGCGTCCACCGCCGTGATGCCGAGCGCGTAGCAGACGGCGCTGTTCGCCGCCGAGCCGCGCCCCTGGACGAGGATGTCGTTGGCACGGCAGAACTCGACGATGTCCCAGACGATGAGGAAGTAGCCCGCGAGGTCGAGGCGGCCGATCACCTCCAGCTCGTGGGCGACCTGGCGCCGCGCGCGTGCGAGGAGCGGACTGCGGCCGTAGCGGCTCTCGACTCCCTGCGCGACGAGTGCCCGGAGATGCTCGAGCACGCTCGTGTCGGGCGGGAGATGGAACTCGGGGAAGCGATAGCCGAGGTCCTTGAGCGTGAAGCCAAGCCGCAGCGCTAGCTCCCCCGTGTTGTCGATCGCTTCAGGTAGATCGGCGAAGCGCTCGGCCATGGCGCGCGCGCTCCGAAGCTCACGCTCGCCGTTCGGCGCGAGGAGCCGGCCCGCGGCGTCCAGCGTCGTCTTCTCCCGGATGCACGTGAAGACATCCGCGATGGCGCGCCCGCCGGGCCGGCAGTGGAGCGGCTGGTTGGTCGCGACGAGCGGCACGCGCGCGCTGCGCGCAAGGGTCACCAGCCGCTCGAGATCCCGCTCCTGCCGCCGGTCCAGGTGGCGCTGGACCTCGACGAAGCAGCCGTCGCGGCCAAAGATCGCAACGAGGCGGTCGAGCGTGCGCCGCGCGCCGTCGGCGTCTCCTGCCGCCACCGCGCGCGCGAGCGGGCCGCGAGCGCCGCCCGTCAGGCACACGAGCCCCATCGCGTCGCGCTCGATCTCCTCCAGCGTGAGCGCCGCCTCGCCTTTCGGCGCGCCGAG
>JBOHQB010000334.1:0-1975 GCA_050731995.1 Candidatus Rokuibacteriota bacterium | reverse complement strand
CGCCAGCGCGCCGAGCAGCCGCTCGGCGAGCAGCCACAGCGATCGGGCGAAGTCGAGCGCGCAGCCGTCGGGGCTGCTCAGCCCGACGACCCGGCCGACGAGGGCCTCACGCGCGACGGGCGCGTCGGCGGCCGGCAGCGCGTCGCCGCGCGCGACCAGACCGTCGGGCCCGACGCGCACGAGGCGGTGGACGACGAGACGGCCCTCGGACGCGATGCCGACGACCATGCCGCGCCGCGCGCGGGTCGGATCGAGCGGGACGAGTCGCAGCGCGTCATCCGGGCGCAGCAGCGGCGCCATGCTCGCCCCGGCCTGGCGCACCCACGCGCTCCCGGTTCGCGCGAGCGTCTCGCGCAGCAGGTCGATCTCGGCTGCGGCCGCGGTGTCGCGCATCGGCCGTTATGTATCATGGGCGGCGTGACCGCCGCCACCCGCCTGCCCGAGGCGCGCTCGACACGCGGCATGGTCGCGAGCCCCCACGTGCTGGCCTCGCGGGCGGGCGTCCGCGCGCTCGAGAGCGGCGGCAACGCGCTCGACGCCGCGATCGCCGCCGCGGCCACGATCGCCGTCGTCTATCCACACATGAACGGCGTCGGCGGCGACAACGTCTGGCTGGTCTACGACGCCGTCGCCGGGCGGCTGCTCGCGCTCAATGCCGCGGGACGCGCCGTCGCGTCGGTCGATCCGGAGGTCTACCGCAGGCGTTTCGGGGGCGCGATCCCGACGCGGGGCGGCGCCGCCGCGCTGACCGTGCCCGGCGTCGTCTCCGGCTGGTGGGAAGCCCACGTCTACAGCGCCGGGCACATGGCCTCGCCGCTCGGGTGGCCCGCGCTCTTCGAGGACGCGATCACACACGCACGCGACGGCATCGACGCCTCCCCCTCACAGCACCGCGAGAACGACGACGCGCCCGATCTCTTCGAGGCGGGCGCCCTCGACGAGGTCCGCCGGACGTTGTGGCCGATCTACCACCCGGATCGTCTCACCGGCGGCCGTCTCACCCAGCCCGATCTCGCGCGCACGCTCACGGCGATCGCCGACGGCGGGGCGGAGGCGTTCTATCGCGGCGCGCTCGCGCGCCGGGTGGCCGAGGGCGCCGCGTCCGCCGGGAGTCCGATCACGCGCGAAGACCTCGCCGCGCATCGCGCGGACTGGGTCGAGCCCCTGCGCATCCCGTATCGGGGCGGCGAGGCCGCATCGTTCCCGCCGCCGACCCAGGGCTTCGCCGCGCTCGCGATCCTCGCGATGCTCGACGGCTTCGACGTCGCGTCGCTCGAGGACGCCGATCACGTCCATCTGATCGTGGAAGCGACCAAGCTCGCATTCGAGGACCGGGACCGCTATCTCGCCGATCCGGACTTCGTCGCGGTGCCCGTCGCGCGCTGCCTCGACCCGGCGTATCTCGCCGAGCGCCGCGCGCTGATCTCGCGCCGTCGCGCGCGGCCGTCGGCCGGCCCCCCGGACGGGGGCGGGACGGTCGCGATCGTGACCGCCGACGCGCGCGGCAACGCCGTCTCGCTCATCCAGAGCCTCTACTGGGAATACGGCTCGGGCGTCGTCGCGGGTGACACGGGCGTGATCCTCCAGAATCGCGGCGCGTTCTTCTCGCTCGACCCCGCGCACCCGAACGCGCTCCTGCCGGGCAAGCGCACCGCCCACACGCTGATCCCGTCCATGTACCTCGTCGGCGGCCGGCCGCGCTTCGTCTACGGCACGATGGGCGGTGAGGGGCAGCCGCAGACCCAGGCCGCGCTCGTCACGCGCATCCTCAACCGCGGAATGAGCCCGCAGGCCGCGGTGGAGGCGCCGCGCTGGCTGCTCGGACGCACCTGGGGCGAGGAGACGCGAGCGCTGCGCGTGGAGTCGCGCTTTGCCGCTCATGTTGTCGAGTCCCTGCAGCGCCGCGGCCACGAGGTGCGGGTCGTCGAGCCCTGGAGCGACCTCATGGGGCACGCCCACGTGATCAGCCTCGCTC
>JBOHQB010000333.1:0-5368 GCA_050731995.1 Candidatus Rokuibacteriota bacterium | reverse complement strand
CGCGTGCAAGACGTCGTGGATGCCGGTGCTGACTCCGGCCCCGGGACGAGGGCCCGGCTCGGGAATCCGCGAGTAGATCCTGCACGGCGGCCAGATGGGTCACGCGTCGCCTCCGAGCCGGTAGGGCCAACGGATTCCCTTGGCCGGTCCCTCGCCCCGGGGCTGGAGCCCGCCGTGATGCCGGACGATGTGTTCACGCTGCTGTACACATCGGGGACGACGTCGTTCCCGAAGGGGGCGATGATCACGCACCGCAATTGCGTGCCGCACGGGTGGAACACCGGGCGGGCGCTCCGGATGACGCCCGAGGACCGCGTGCTGCACGCGCTGCCGGCGGCGGGGACGTGGGGCGGCGTCAACATCCCGCTCGCGACGTGGAGCCACGGCGCCTGCCTGGTCCTCGTCGAGCAGTTCGACGCGCTCCGCGTGCTCCAGCTCATCGCGCGCGAGCGCTGCACGATCTGGAACGCGGTGGACGCAATGGCGAAGGCGGTGCTCGAGCACCCGGACCTCGAGCGCTGGGATCGCTCGTCGCTGCGCACGGGCGCGCTCGGCGCCGTCGGCGGCGGAGGTCACGGGCTCTTCGAGGCCTTCGTCGAGGTCCTCGGCGTGCGACAGGGCTACCAGCCCTACGGCATGACCGAGGTCAACGCGATGTCTCTCTACCACGATCTCGACGAGCCGCTCGAGGTCCGCGCGCTGCCCGGGGTGCTGCCGGCCAAGGGACTCGACGTCCGCGTGGTGGACCCGGGGACCGGCGCCCCGTGCCCTGCCGACGTGGAGGGCGAGCTGCAGTTCCGCGGGAGCCTCGTCACGCCCGGGTACTACAAGAAGCCCGAGGAGACGGCGCAGGCGTTCACCGCCGACGGCTGGTTCCGCTCGGGCGACCTCGGCGTGCGCGACGTGGCCGGCCGCTTCGTGTTCCGCGGCCGGCTGAAGGAGACGCTGCGGATCAGCCACCACATGGTGGCGCCGGGCGAGATCGAGGCGTTCCTCATGTCACACCCGGACGTCGAGCAGGCGTTCGTCGTCGGCGTCCCCGATCCGAGGACCAACGAGGCGGCGGTCGCGTACGTGATCGCCAGGGACGGCGCGCGCGTGACCGAGGAGGAGCTGCGGCGATTCTGCCGCGGGAAGATCGCGTCCTACAAGGTCCCGCGCGGCATCCGTTTCGTGAAAGACGTGCCGCGCACGCCCGGGCCTCACGGCGACAAGGTCCAGCGGTTGAAGCTCCGGGAGCAGGCACGGGAGGACTTCGCATGACGAGCCTGAAGACACCGCTCTGCGGTCTGCTCGGCATCGAGCACCCGATCATCCAGTCGGGTATGGGCCAGGTCGCGGGGCCCGAGCTGGTGGCGGAGGTCAGCGAGGCCGGGGCGCTGGGGATCATCGCCGGACTGCGCCGCACGCCCGACGAGCTCCGCGCGCGCATCCACACCGTGCGCGGGCTCACGCGGCGGCCCTTCGGCGTCAACCTCTGGCTGCACGACCACCTGCGGCCGCCGGCCGACATGGCGCGCGTCCCGGACTCGACGGTGCGGGCGGTCCAGACCGCGCTCAACGGATTCCGTGCGCGGCTCGGCCTGCCGGCGAGTCACGCGCGACCCCCGGCGACCGCGGACGTGGTGGACGGCTGCATCGACGTCATCCTCGACGAGCGCGTACCGGTATTCTCGGTCGCCCTCGGCACACCCTCCCCGGAGCTGATCCGGCGCTGCCACGCGCGCGGGATCCGGGTCGTCACCATGGCCGCCACGGTGACCGATGCGCGCACCATGGAGGCGGCCGGCGTGGACGCGATCGTCGCGCAGGGCACGGAGGCCGGCGGTCACCGGTCGGTCGGCGGCAAACCCGAGTCGCCCGCGGCGATCGGCGTCGGGACGCTGGCGCTCGTGCCGCAGGTCGTCGACGCCGTGCAGGTGCCGGTCGTCGCCGCCGGCGGCATCGCTGACGGCCGCGGTCTCGTCGCCGCGCTGGCCCTCGGCGCCCAGGGCGTGCTCCTCGGAACCCGCTTCGTCGTCACGCGCGAGTCGTCGGCCGCACCGTTCCAGAAGAAGGCGCTCCTCGAGGCGGAGAGCGACGCGACGGCGATCACCGACTCCGTCTCCGGGCTGTGGGCGCGGTACCTGGCCAACACCTACGTGCGCGAGTACGACGCCTCCGGCGCCCCGGTGCTGCCGGGGCTCGTCCAGTCGGCGGCGGCGCAGGACATCTTCGCCGAGGGGACGCGACGCGAGGATCCGGAGTTCGTGCCGATGGCGACCGGTCAGAGCGTGGGACTGATCCGCGACCTGCCCGGCGCGCGCGACGTCGTGGAGACGATCGTCCGCGAGGCGCGCGCTGTGCTCACGCGCCTCGCCGGCTGATTCAGACGCGCGTTCTCGCGCCGCGCGCGCGCAACCGCCGGCGGCGAAGCTCCACCGATCCGCCCCGGACGCGCGCCGCGCAGCGGCGGCAAAAGTAGCCGACGTCCACCGGATGACGGCACTCGGCGTGCACGAGCGCCGTCGCGCGGTGGACGTGGCGCGACCCCCACGCCGCGAGCGCGCCGATCACCACGCCGAGCTCCCGGCCGCGATCCGTGAGCGCGTATTCCGCGCGGGGCGGGTGGTCGGAATAGAAGCGCCGCGCGAGGAGCCCATGCTCCTCCATCAGCTTGAGCCGGTGGGACAAGAGATTGGGCGCGATGCCGGCGAGCGACCCCTGGAGGTCGCGGAACCGGCGGGGCTCGCCGAGCAGGTCCCGCACGACGAGGAGAGTCCACCGGTCGCCGATCAGCTCGAGCGACTTTGCCACCGGGCACGACTGGCCGTAACGCTTCGGCACACGGCCAGCATATCGTCCTGTTGACAGAAAATCTAGTCACTATAGAATAACAAGTGACATGTCGACCCGGGCCGCGGTCGCCGCCCCTGCCCTCGCCGCCGTGGCGGCGCGCACGCGCCGTCTCCTCGACGGCCCCATCGCCCTCACGCTCCTGCGGCTGGCGGCGCCCAACATCGTCGTCATCGGCGTCCAGGTTGCGCTCAACACCCTCGAGGCGTACTTCGTCGGGTGGCTCGGTGCCGAGGCGATTGCCGGCGTGTCCGTCGCGTTCCCGGTGATCATGCTGATGCAGACGATGTCGGCCGGCGGCATGGGCGGCGGCGTGGCCTCCGCGGTCGCGCGCGCGCTGGGGGCCGGACGCCGGGCCGACGCGGATGCGCTCGTCCTCCACGCGATCCTGATCGCGCTCGTGATGGGCGGCACCTTCACCCTCGGCGTGCTGGCGGGAGGTCCGGCGCTCTACCATGCGATGGGCGCCACCGGCGGCACGCTCACGGCAGCACTCGCCTACTCGAACGTGATCTTCGCGGGCGCCGCGATCGTGTGGCTCTTCAACACGCTCGCGAGCGTCGTGCGCGGCACCGGCAACATGCTGCTGCCGGCGGCCGTGGTGCTGACCGGCGCACCGCTGACCGCCGCGCTCTCCCCGGCCCTGATCTTCGGCTGGGGGCCGCTCCCGCGCCTCGGCGTCGCCGGCGCCGCGACCGGGTTGCTCGCGTACTACGCCCTCGGGGCGCTCGTGTTCCTGACGTATGTCCTGTCCGGGCGGAGTCTGGCGAGGCTCCGACTCCGCGGCGGCCGGCTCCGCGGCGATCTCTTCGCCGACATCCTTCGGGTCGGCGCCCCGGGCATCGTCAACACGCTGCAGACCAACCTCACGATCGTCATCCTCACCGGGCTCGTGGGCGCCTTCGGCACGCCGGCGCTCGCCGGATACGGGATGGGCGTGCGGCTCGAATACATGCTCATCCCGCTCGTCTTCGGGATCGGCGCCGCGCTCGTCACGATGGTCGGAACGAACTACGGCGCCGGCCAGATCGTGCGGGCGCGGCGCGTCGCCTGGGTCGGGGCGGCGGCGGCGGCAGCGATCACGGAGACGATCGGCCTTCTCGCCGCGCTGTTCCCGCACGCGTGGATCGGCCTCTTCAGCTCGGATCCGGAGGTGCTCGCCGCCGGCGCGGCCTATCTCCGCGGCGTCGGGCCGGCGTATGGGTTCTTCGGACTCGGGCTCGCGCTGTACTTCGCCTCACAGGGCGCGGGCCGCCTGCTGTGGCCGATCCTGGCGGGCCTCGCCCGCCTCAGCGTCGCCGCCCTCGGCGGCTGGGCGGTCGTTCACTGGCTCGGCGGCGGGCTCACGCCGCTCTTCGCGGTGATGGCGTTGGCGCTCACGGTCTTCGGAACCACGATCGCCGTCGCGATCGCGCGCGGCGCGTGGCACGAGGGAGATGCACGATGACCACCTTTCAGATCTTCGGCCTCCAGTTCGCCATGAGTCTCGTCCTCTACGCGCTGCTCGCCGCGTGGTACGTCGCGCCGCGGCTGGCGCGGCTGCCGCTCGCCGCCGCGCTCCCGCCGCTGCTCTGGCTCCATGCCTTCCGCCATCTCGGCCTCGTCTTCCTCGTGCCCACGGTCGTCGGTCCCCCGCTCCAGCCCGCGTTCGCCGTGCCGGCGGCCTACGGCGACCTGCTCGCCGCGCTCCTCGCCCTGCTCGCGATCGTCGCGCTGCGCCGGGGCTGGGCGGCCGCCGTGGCGCTGGCGTGGCTCTTCAACGTCGTCGGCGCGCTCGATCTGCTGCACGCGCTCTACCAGGGCACGCGTTGGCAGGTCCAGCTCGGCAGCGCCTACTACATCCCGACGTTCGCCGTGCCGGCGCTGCTCGTGACGCACGCGATGATCTTCGCCCGCCTCGCGCGCCGCGCCGGCTGAGGAGACCCCGATGCCCAGAATGCTCGACCTGATCCGCATGGTGCAGCGTGGCGAACTGCCGCCGCCGCCGGTTGCCGAGCTCATCGGCTTCCGGCTCGCCGCCGTCGAGATCGGTGTGGCCGTGCTCGAGCTGGAGGCCGGGCCCCAGCACGCGAACCCGATGGGCACCCTGCACGGGGGGATCTTTTGCGATATCGCCGACGCAGCGATGGGGATGGCGTGGGGCTCCACCCTCGGGGAGGGCGAGACGTTCACGACACTCGAGCTCAAGATCAACTATCTGAAGCCCGTCTGGACGGGCAAGCTCGTGGCGACCGGCCGCGTCGTCAACGCGGGACGCACGATCGGGCTCATCGAGTGCGACGTCGTCGACGCGAGCGATCGCCTCGTCGCGCGCGCGACGTCGACCGTCATGACGCTGCGGGGCGAGCAGGCGGTCGGCCGCTAGACGCCCCGCCGCGCGTCGAGTATCCTCGGGGGCCGTGGCCGTGCCAGCCGCAGCCCGTTCGACGGACGAGGCGAGCCCGTGATGGCCGTGCCAGCCGCAGCCCGTTCGACGGGCGAGGCGAGCCCGTGATGGCCGTGCCAGCCGCAGCCCGTTCGACGGGCGAGGCGA
>JBOHQB010000332.1:0-4055 GCA_050731995.1 Candidatus Rokuibacteriota bacterium | reverse complement strand
CGGCCTGGCCGTCGCGATCCAGCGCGTGCTTGCCGACGCGCCGACGCTCGACGCAGCGCTGCTGCGCTTGCGGGACTGCCTCGCGCGCCATCTGCGCGCCGCGGTCGCGCTGGCCGCGCGGGACGGTGAGCGGCTCGTCCTGGCGGGCGCCGCGTGCGTCGCGGAAGGTTCCCTCGCGGCGCGCGTGCTCGCGACCGGTGAGCCGGCGTGGGCGCCGGACGTCGGTGGCGAGCGCGGGCCGCGGCGGGCGTTCGTCGTGCCGCTCGTCGTGAGAGCGAAGCCGATCGGCGTGCTGGCGCTGGAGCGTGACGGCGAACTGGGGCGCGAGGAGCGGGCGGCGCTGGCGGCGCTCGGTACGCACGCCGGACTCGCACTGGAGAACGCGCGGCTGGCGTCGCTCCAGCGGCGCGCCGCGGAGGAGCTGTCGCGGAAGGTGGACGAGGCGACGGCGCGGCTACGCGAGATGGACCGCATGAAGTCGGACTTCGTCGCCATCGCCTCGCACGAGCTGCGGACGCCGCTCACCGCGCTCGCCGGCTTCAGCGAGCTGCTCGCGACGCGGCGGTTCCCGCCCGAAGAGATCCGCCGGCTGGCCGACGTGATGCGCGGCGAGACGGTGCGCCTGGCGCGGATCGTGAGCGACATCCTCGACCTCTCGCGTCTCGAGCGCGGCCTCGAGCCCGTGCTGCGCCGCGTGCCGGTGGCGGTCGAGGCGGTCGCCGCGTCGGCGCTCGAGGTCTTCCGGCGCGGCGCGCCCACGCACCGGTTCGAGCTCCGGCGGGAGGATCCGCTGCCCGCCGCGGACGCCGATCCGGACGCGCTCGAGCGCATCTTGACCAACCTCGTTTCGAATGCGGTGAAGTATTCGCCGCCCGGCAGCTGCGTCGGCGTCGCGTGCCGCGCGATCGACGGCGGCCGCAGCGTCGAGGTGACGGTGGAGGACGAGGGTGGGGGGATCCCGTCGGAGGCGCTCGATCGGATCTTCGAGCCCTACTACCGTGCGCCGGGCGCCGCGCACGCGGCGTACGGCACCGGCATCGGCCTCGCCGTCGTGAAATCCCTCGTCGACGCGCACGGCGGCACGATCCGCGCCGAGAACGTGCCCGCGCGCGGCACCCGGATGGCGTTCACGCTGCCCGCTGTTCCTTGACACTCTGCGTCGCGGGCGGTAGCCTGTCCCGGCCATGACACGGCGCGACCAGATCGCAGCGCGGATGGCCGACGCGGTGATCCGCCGGCTGACGACGCGCAAGGTGATCGAGGTGAAGGACGAGGCGGCGGCGCGCGCCGCCGTGCGTCAGGTGGTCGTGGACAATCTCGCGGCCGAGGAGAAGATCGACGCCGAGGCGCGCCAGATGCTGCTCGAGCGGGCCAAGCTGATCAAGGACCACGGCGCCGACTACCGCGTGCTCCTCGGCAAGGTGAAGGTGGAGCTCGCGCGCAAGCGGGGATTCATCCTGTGACACGGATGAGCCGCGAGCGGCTCTTCTTCCTCACCGACCTCATCGTGAAGGAGCTCGGCAACGTGCCCGGCGTGAACATCAAGGCGCCGGAGGAGATCCGGACCGAGACCATTCGCGCGCTCACCGACGAAGCCAAGCTCGAGGACACCGTCGACGCCGAGGTCCGCAAGACGCTCGGCTCCTACTCGCGGCCGCTCCCGGAGGGCAGCCGCGAGTGGGAGATCATGTACCAGAAGACGCGCGAAGAGGTGTACAAGAAGCGGTTCCGGCTGTGATGCGGCTCGTCGTTGGGTTGTCGGGCGCGACCGGCTCGATCTACGGCATCCGGCTCCTGGAGGCCCTGCGCGGCTACCCCGACATCGAGACGCACCTCGTGGTCTCGAATCCGGCCAAGCGCACCCTCGTCGAGGAGACAACGTACGCGGTCGCCGACGTCGAGGCCCTCGCGCACCAGCGTTACGACAACAAGGACATCGGCGCCGCGATCGCGTCCGGCTCGTTCCGGACGGCCGGCATGATCGTCGCGCCGTGCTCGATCAAGACCGCAGGAGCGATCGCGTCCTGCCACTCGGACACGCTGCTCGCGCGCGCGGCGGACGTCACGCTGAAGGAGGGGCGCACGCTGATCCTCGTGATCCGCGAGACGCCGCTCCACGTCGGCCACCTCAAGTGCATGCTCGCGCTCGCCGAGATGGGAGCCGTGGTGATGCCGCCGATGCCGGCCTTCTACAGCCGGCCCAAGAGCGTGGACGACGTCGTCAATCACACGGTCGCGCGTGTCCTCGACCGGCTGAACCTGCCCCACACGCTCGCGCCGGAGTGGCAGGGCACCCGGCCGCATGCCTGACCTCTCGGTCGTCATCCCGGTCTACAACGAAGAGGAGAGCCTGCCGGCCCTCTGGCCGGAGCTGCGGGGGGTCCTCGACGGTCTCGCCCTCGAGTACGAGGTCGTCTTCGCGGACGACGGGAGCCGCGACCGGAGCGCCGAGATCATCCGCGCCTTTCGCGACGCCGATCCGCGCGTGCGGCTCGTCCAGCTGAAGGCGAACGCGGGCGAGACGGCCGCGACCGACGCCGGCTTCAAAGCGGTGCGCGGCCGCTGGGTCGTCACGATGGACGCCGACCTCCAGAACGACCCGCACGACATTCCGACGCTCCTGTCGTACCTCGACCGCTGGGACGCCGCGACGGGCTGGCGGGTGAACCGTGGCGAGGGTGACGGGGTGGTGCGGCGGGTCTCGTCGCGCGTCGCGAACCGCGTGCGCAACTGGCTGAGCGACGAGACGATCCAGGACAGCGGCTGCACCTTCCGCGCGTTCCGGCGCGAGTGCCTGCGCGGACTCGTGCTCTACCGCGGCTTCCACCGCTTCATCCCGACGCTGCTGCGCATGCGCGGCTTCCGCGTCATCGAGGTGCCCGTGAAGAACCGGCCGCGGCGGTTCGGGCAATCGAAGTACGGCGTGCTGAACCGGGCCTTCGTGGCCTTCACCGATCTGCTCGCGGTGCGGTGGATGAAGTCGCGCTTCCTCCGCTACGAGATCGCCGAGGACCTCGGCGGCGAGCCCCCGCGGGAGTGATCGGCGGATGAACGTCCTGCTCGTGGGCCTCGGCCGCTGGGGCGAGAAGCACCTGCGCGTGCTGGGCGAGTGCGGCGCCACCGTCTGGGTGGCCGACGTGTCTGCGGCGCGCCTCGAATGGGCGCGCGGCCAGGGCGTGCCCGCTGAGCGCGTCGTGGACGATTACCGTCAGGCGCTCGCGCACGTGGACGCCGTCGACGTCGTCACACCCGCCGACAGCCACCTCGCCGTGGCGACCGCGAGCCTCGCCGCCGGCCGGCATTGCTTCATCGAGAAGCCGCTCACCGCGACGGTCGCCGAGGGGCGCGCGCTGGTGGAGGCCGCCGAGTCGGCGCGGCGAGTCGTCCAGGTCGGCCACATCTTTCGATTTCATCCGGTGACCGCGACGCTGAAGGCGGCGCTGGGCGCCGGGCGAGTGGGCGGGGTGCGTTACGCGACGGGGCGATTCGCCGGTTTCAAGCGGCCGCGGACCGACGTGGGCGTCACCCACACGGACGCGATCCACTACTTCGACCTGTTCGCGCACCTCCTCGGGCGCGCGGCGACATCGGTGAGCGCGCTGCAGCGCGACTACCTCGGCCGCGGTCTCGACGACATGTCGGTGACGATCGTGCACTACGGCGACGTGCCGGCGATCGTGGAGACCAACTACTTCGTGCCCGGCACGTACCGCGACTGCGTCATCGTCGGCGAGCGGGGCAGCCTCGTCGCCGACTACGGCGACTCCACCGTGACGCTCCATCTCGGCGAGCTCCGGAAGAAGGGCGAGGCGTGGGAGGCGATCGACACCGGCAAGGAATCGCTGCCCGCGGCCGGTCCGGAGCCGCTCCGCGCGGAGCTGCAGTCGTTCCTCGACGCCTGCGCCGGGAAGATTCCGTGCGGCGTGCCCGCGCAGGCGGGGCTCCGCGCCGTCGAGATCGTGGAAGCCGCCGCGCGCGCCGCGCGCGAGCAGCGCACGGTCAGCCTCTAGGGCCCACAAGGAGCCCGTACATGCGGGTCGTGCTCAGCTACAGGG